>ANAW01000222.1:0-42145 GCA_000340945.1 Nocardiopsis synnemataformans DSM 44143
AGGGCCCCGGCCAGATCAGCGCCTCCAACCACCGCACGTCCTCCTCACGGCGCACGTCCAACGGGTTCAGATCGATCCCCGCCCGCCACACCACCCGCGGCACCCCCTCAGGCACCGGAACCGCACCCGAGGTCGCACACTCCAGCAGCACCGGACTCCGCTCCGGACCGATCGGCGCCCCGCCGTCGAAGGAGTAGCGGTACCGGTCCGGGTACAGGCACAACCCCGCCGACGCCCCCACCTCCACCAGCGCCAACGGCCCCTCCAGCAAGGACAGCACGGGCAGCAGGGTGGCGCACCGGCGCACCTCGTTGGTCTGGGTGTAGCGCTCCAGCACCACCGCCCGCACCGCCTCCCAGCGCTCCAGGAGCCAGGCGCGAAAGTCCGCCCACTCCCCCACCGGCCCGCCCAGGAACCGCACCGCGCCGAGCAACAGGTTGGGCTGGCGCTTGTTGCCCGCGGGCAGGGAGGCGACCAGCTCCAGCACCCGCTCGTCCCCGGCCAGCGCCCGGGCGATACGCGCGTACGCCGGAGCCGCGTCCTCGGCGTAGCCGTCCGCGAAATCCCGGTACTGCCTCACGATGCTGCGCATGTTGGCGTCCACGGCGGCGACATGCTCCACGGCCGCACACTCCTTATGCCTCGGGGGAACAGACGCGGTGTTCCTACCCCGCCCCCGCACCCGCCGCCCCGTGACCGTACTCACCCGCCCCACCCTTCCTGCCACCACCCGGGAACCAACCGACCCCACCAGCCGTTCCACCCAGCGAGACCAAGGACACGAACAGATCACGAGAACTCTCACCCGCGCAGGACAATCCCAGGCTGGTGACGACCACACCACACGAACGGACACCCGTGAGGATCTCCAACCGAGGCAAGCTCCGCCGCACCACCGACCACAGCACCACCCCCCTGCCACCCCTGGTGGAGTTCCACGACGTGTCCCTCACCCACGACCGCACCCGCCACCTGGACCACCTCGACCTGACCCTGCACCCCGGCGAACACGTCGCCCTGGTCGGCCTGACCCACGAGGCCACCACCGCGCTCACCCGCCTGCTCACCGGCCACGCCACCCCCACCCACGGACGCCTGGCCACCCACACCCGCGCCCACATCCTCACCCCCCGCCCCACCCTGGCCCACACCATCACCGGCCAGAGCACACCCGACACCGACGACCCCCACCTGGCCCACGCCCTGGCCCGCACCCGCCTGGACACGCACCGCCTGCACACACCCCTGGACGCCCTGCCCCCCGCCCTGCTCCCCCGCGTCCACCAGGCCCGCGCCCTCTACGCCCAGCGCACCAACACCCGCCTGCTCGTGCTCACCGACCCCCCCGCCCACGACCACGCCCACCCGCCCACCACACCCGACACCGGCCTGCTCACCCTCACCCGCCAACCCACCCTGGCCCGCACCGCCGACCGCATCCTGCTCCTGTACAAGGGCCGCGTCACCGAAACCGGCACCCACCACCAACTCCTGGTCCGCGGCGGCGCCTACGCACGCCTGTACGCCCTCACCGGCACCCACCGCACCACCGGCCACGCCCTAGGATGAGCACGTGGCACCCATCGTCAAGGAACTCACCGTCGGCCAGGTCGCCGAACGCGCCGGAGTCGCCGTCTCAGCCCTGCACTTCTACGAACGCCAGGGCCTGATCCACAGCCGCCGCACCGCCGGCAACCAGCGCCGCTACCGCCGCGACACCCTGCGCCGGGTCTCCTTCATCCGCATCTCCCAACGCGTGGGCATGCCCCTGGCGCGCATCCGCCAGGCCCTGGACACCCTGCCCGACAACCGCACCCCCACCCGTGACGACTGGGCCCGCCTGTCCCAGCAGTGGCGCACCGAGCTCGACGCCCGCATAAGCCAACTCATCCGCCTGCGCGACGACCTCACCAACTGCATCGGCTGCGGCTGCCTGTCCCTGGACACCTGCACCCTGTCCAACCCCGACGACACCCTGGCCGCCGCGGGCCCCGGCCCGCGCCGCCTGATGGTCAACGCCCTGGCGCGCGAGACGGGCTGAACACCCCCGCCCGCGCCGCCGCGGAGCGGCGCCGAAGGGCGCCGCTGACCGCGGCGGCCCGTGGACCTCGTTCAGGGTCTGCGGCCGTGGAAGGTGCGGCGCAGGTCGTGCACCCAGGCGTCGGGGTTCTCCCAGGGGATGAAGTGGCCGCCGCGGTCGTGGGCGTTGACGTTGACGTGGTTGAACCAGGCGCCCTGCGGGCCCTCCCTGAACGCCTGGACGCGCTCGGCGGCGGTGTGGACGCCGGGCGGGTTCTCGTAGGTGACGAGGGTGAGGCCGACGGGGGCCTGCACGACCGGGGTGCGCTCGTGAGCGGGAGCCCAGGGGTAGCGGTTGGCGTTGGCGTAGTAGCGCATCGACGTGGCGATGGAGTTGTTCACCCAGTAGATCGTGGCGTGGGTGAGCAGGTCGTCCCTGGTGAAGACGGACTCGACGTCGCCGCCGTTGTCACTCCAGGCTCTCCAGCGCTCCAGCAACCAGGCGAGCAGCCCGGCGGGTGAGTCGCTCAGCCCGTGGGCCAGGGTGGCGCCGTCGAGCATGTGCACGGCCAGGTGGGAGGCCGAGCGGTGGTCCATTTCGACGATCCGGGCGCGGACATCGGCGGGCTGGTCGTCGGTGAGGGGCCGGTTCCGGGCGAAGTCCCAGGCCCGGGGGCCGGCGAAGAAGTCCAGCGGCAGCCCGGAGCCGATGTGGATGCCGTACAGCTCGTCGGCGTACTTGTGGCCGAGCTGGCTGGAGACGAGTCCGCCGATGTCGCAGCCCCCGGCGGCGTACTTCTCATACCCCAGGGTCTGGGTCATCAGGGTGTGCCAGAGGTCGGAGACCTTCCAGAAGTTGACGTCGGCAAAGCCGGTGAGCGGGCCGGGAAAACCGAAACCGGGCAGAGACGGCACGATGACGTCGAAGGCGTCGGCGGGGTCACCGCCGGACGCGGCCGGGTCGGCGAGCGGGTCGATCACCTTTGACCAGTGCCAGAACGTCCAGGGCCAGCCGTGGGTGAGGATCAGTGGGATCGGCCGGGGGCCGCGGCCGGGCTTGCGCATGAAGTGCACCGGGATACCGGCGACGCTCACCTGGTAGTGCTCGTGGGCGTTGATGGCGGCCTCGGCCCGGCGCCAGTCGTAGCCGTCGCGCCAGTGGGCGACCAGCTCACGCAGGTAGCTGTCGGGGACGCCGTAGGACCAGTCCCCGTTTCCCTCGTCCAGCGGCGCACGGGTTGCCGCGAGGCGGGCGCGCAGGTCGTCGAGGACCTCGTCGGACACGTGGATCGGAACGGGCTTGAGGGGAAAGGCCTGCGGGGTGCTCAACGCGTGGCTCCTTACTCGGGTGTGCCATCAGCTGTGCGTCGGCGGCCTCCAGGGCGGCCGTGCCGCGTTGGGCCCGGCACACGGCGGCGCCTTGGGCGGCGGCGACCGCGGGCGCGGCGAGCTGGACGGCTAGCTCCGGAGGAGTTCCGCGCCCCCGCGACAGCTCGTCGCGGGGGCGCGGTAGCGCAAGGCGCCCCCCGCCCGCCCAGGAGCGGTGGGGCCGCCCCCTACACCCCGGCGGCCTCGTCGCGTCCGCGCCGCGCCAACGCGTCGGCGCGCTCGTTGCCCTCGTCCCCGCTGTGCCCGCGCACCCAGCGCCACTCCACCTCATAGCGCGAGGCGACCTCGTCCAGGCGCTGCCACAGGTCCACGTTCTTGACCGGTTTCTTGTCGGCCGTGCGCCACCCCCGCCGCTTCCAGCCGTGCAGCCACGAGGTGATCCCGTTGCGCACGTAGGAGGAGTCGGTGTGCACCAGCACCGGCAGCGGCTGGCGCAGGCTCTCCAGCGCCCGGATCGCCGCCATCAGCTCCATCCGGTTGTTGGTGGTCTGCTCCTCGCTCCCGTACAGCTCCTTCTCGTGGCCGCCGTAGCGCAGCCACACCCCCCACCCGCCCGGACCGGGGTTGCCGCTGCACGCCCCGTCGGTGTAGATGACCACCCGCTGCGTCGGCTCCTGGCCGACCTCGTCCCCGTTACGCATGCCGGGCAATCTACCGCCCTCCACGGTCACGAAAAGGCCACAACCCCCTCCGACAGGGCCACAAAAGGAGCCATTTGCCCCCAATGGAGCCCCCGCACCCGCCACTTCGGCCCGCCAACCCAGCCAAAGGACCTCCCACACCCACCCAAACCAACCACCCCCGTACAACAAAAAAAGGGGCGCTCCGCACCCGGAACACCCCCACGCGACCCCGATCAGCCAGCCAGCTCCCGCGCCAGCTCCTCGGCCCGCTCCTCACGACGCGCGAACACGTCGTTCGCCATCTCGTTCATCTTCTTCAACACACGCTTGCGCTCGCGCACACTCAACCGGTCCACGTACAACCGCCCCAGCGTGTGGTCGGTCTCGTGCTGCAAACACCGCGCGAAGTAGCCGCTGCCGCTGACCACCACGGGATTGCCGTCCCGGTCCAGCCCCCGCACCGTGGCGTGCTCGGCCCGCCCCAGGTCCGCGTGCGGCCCCGGAACCGACAAACACCCCTCCGACTCCACCACCACCGCGTCGTCCAAGTCGCGCTCGTCCAACACCGGGTTGACCACGTGCCCCACATGGCGCACACCGTCATCGTCAGGGCAGTCGTAGACGAACACCCGCAGGTCCACACCCACCTGGCTGCCCGCCAACCCCACACCCTCGGCCGCGTACATCGTCACGAACATGTCATCGATGAGCTCGGCCAGCTCCGCGCCGCCCAGCATCCGCGGCGCCACATCCACACCCCGCCGGTGCAGCACCTCCTCACCCGTCACGGTGATCCGCCGCACCCGGCCGCGCGCCGCCTCCGGGGCCCACTCGGGAAAGTCCCCGACCTCCCGGCCCTGAACGACGACGCCGCCCTCGCCATGCTCCGACATGGTCCTACTCTCACCACACTTCAACGAAACCAGGAGTTGCCCTGGATCAGACACCGAGCCAGGTAGTCGCGCAACGACACCACCACCAGGCGTCGCCGGTCGCTCTCATGGTCCCACACCACGATCCCCGGACCGTAGTCGGTGTGCACGTAGGCGAACTGCGGCCCCATGTCGGAGTCACCGAAGAAGATCATCTCGTCGAAGGGCGCGTACAGCTCCAGATAGTCCGGCTCCCGGCGCATCGCCAGGTTGTCCTCCACCAGCCGCCGCGCACTCCACACCACCGCGTCCCCGTACTCGTTGGTCACCCCGTCGGTCTCGCGCAACAACGAGGCCAGCTCGAAGGGCAGAGGCAGCATCAGGTGCTTCTCCACCTCGGCCAGGGTCACCTCATCGGCCGGATCGCTCAGATCGGCCTCGGGATACATCTCCAGGATCAGTTCACGCCACACACTCCTGATCATCACAGGTCGTGGCAACCCACGGGAAATCGTCGACGGCGAGTTGCGCCAAAAACCCGAACCCGTGGGCGCCGCACCACCACAAACACCGAACACGCCACCCATATCACTATGCGTGCACAATCGGTCACTCTCCCACACAATGACCCCATGGCTTCCACCGCACGGCTGCTCGCCACCACCGCACTCGCCGCCGCCCTGACCGCCCTGGGCGCCCCGGCCCACGCCCACACCACCTACCCCGGCCACACCACCAGCCGCTACGTCCCCCTCACCGACGCCACCTCCACCCACGCCCACCAGGCCGGATGCACCGAAGGACGCACCGGCGCCACCGGCCCGCGCATCCTCTTCTTCGGCACCCAGGAAAAGAACGACACCCTACGAGAACCCGGCAGGGCCGGAAACTCCACCACACCCCGCTCCGCCTACACCAAGGCCGCCGCCTACGCCCACCACTGGGCCCAGGGCTTCACCGAGTGCCGCACCGACCAGGCCACCGCCCACCTGGCCCTGGGCGTCAACAACAAGGACGACGGCGGCGTCACCGGCACCCACGCCGGACAGCGCTGGGCCGACCTGGTCACCACCGTCCAGGACGCCTCCACCACCGACGCCGTCACCATCACCGCCGCCCTGGACGCCGAACCCTCCTGGTCCACCCCCGCCTGGGCCCGCGACTGGCTCGCCGCCTACACCAAGGCCACCACCACACCGCTCTACGCCGCCAACTCCGCCGACTCCTGCCCCACCACCGGCTCCGGCGACTGCGCCAACGGCTGGAGCCTGGCCGACGTCCACCACATGGCCGGCGGAGGCAACCCCCGCGTCCACGTCATCCCCCAGATCTACCGAACCGACGGCATCCAGGCCACCCAATGGGCCAACATCAGCCGCTGGGGCCACACCAACGCCAACGACCCCCTGCGCTTCGCCGGAGCCATGTCCCAGCACACCGCCTGCCAACAGCGCAGCTGCACCAACACCGACAACACCCCCCAACAGTCCTGGGACCAGCTCAAGAAGGCCCTGGACGCCCACACCGCCACCCGCGTCAGCGACCTGGGCCCCGCCACCGACATGCGCTGGCCCTGAGAAGACCTCCCACACACCACTGAGGAGGGCCCCCGCGCACCGCAGGGGCCCTCCTCACCGATGCGTGCGACCCCCCGCCACCACCACCCGACAGGGGAGCCCTCACCACCGCGCCCACACCCACGAACAGGACACAATAGACACCAGCACCCACAACGCAGGAACGGAAGAACCACCCATGGCCACCGCACCCCACCACCGCGCAGGCCGCCCCACCACCCTGGCCTACCTCTTCCTCCTGCTCTCCCAAAACATCGCCGCCCTCCTACTCCTCCCCCTCGTCCTGGTCTCGGCCGTACTCACCCTGACCTGGATCGGCCTGCCCTTCGTCATCCTCACCGGCACCCTGCTGCGCACCCTCGCCGACAGCCAACGCCGCACCCTCAGCCACCTGCTCATCAAAAACAGCAAAACCCCCCGGAGCCGCACCGCCACCCCGGGCCTGCCCGCCCCCGCCACCCGCCCCCTCCACCGACCCATCGCCTCCGCCTACCGCCCCATCCCCCCCACAGGCATCACCCGCCGCGGCACCGCCATCATCACCGACCCCGCCACCTGGAGAGACCTGCTCTGGCTCATCTCCGGAGCCGCCAGCTTCCTCCTCGTCGCCATCCCCCTCACCCTCATCGCCCACGGCACCGAACAACTCCTCTTCGCCCTCAACCTCACCGGCCCCACCCTCTACGACACCTACACCCCCACCACCACCCTCAACCAACTCATCATCCTCATCCCCGCCCTCGCCCTCATCACCCTGGGCTGGCTCCTGATCCCCCTGGCCGCCGACACCTACCTACGCTTCAACCGCCTCCTGCTCGCCCCCTCCGAAAAAGCCCGCCTCACCGCCCGCGTCGCCCACCTGGCCACCAGCCGCGCCCACACCATCGACACCCAGGCCTCCGAGATCCGCCGCATCGAACGCGACCTCCACGACGGCGCCCAAGCCCGCCTCGTCGCCCTGGGCATGAACCTCGGCATGGCCGAACAGATCATCGACAAAGACCCCGAAACCGCCCGCTCCATGCTCACCGAGGCCCGCGAGACCACCCGCCACGCCCTCACCGAACTCCGCGACCTCGTCCGCGGCATCCACCCGCCCGTCCTCGTCGAACGCGGCCTGCACGGCGCCGTCCACGCCCTCGCCCTCACCCACCACCTGCCCATCACCGTCACCATCGACCTCCACGGCCGCCCCGCCGACCCCGTGGAGTCCGCCGCCTACTTCGCCATCGCCGAACTCCTCACCAACACCGCCAAACACGCCCACGCCACCCACGCCTGGATCCACATCAACCACGGCCGCAACCGCCTCGTCATCACCCTCACCGACAACGGCACCGGCGGCGCCGACCCCGCCCCCGGCAGCGGCCTGGCCGGCATCCGCAGGCGCCTGGACGCCTTCGATGGCACGATGAACATCACCAGCCCACCGGGCGGCCCCACCATCGTGACCCTGGAGATCCCGTGCGCGTTGTCATCGCCGAAGACCTTGCCCTCCTCCGAGACGGCCTGATCCGGCTCCTCCAAGCACACGACTTCACCGTCGTCGCCGCGGTCGACAACGGCCCCGACCTGCACACCGCCCTCACCGACCACAAACCCGACGTCGCCGTCGTCGACGTACGCCTGCCCCCCACCTTCACCGACGAAGGCCTCCAAGCCGCCATCGCCGCCCGCACCCAGATCCCCGGCCTGCCCATCCTCGTGCTCTCCCAGCACGTCGAACAGCTCTACGCCCGCGAACTGCTCTCCGACGACACCGGCGGCGTCGGCTACCTGCTCAAGGACCGCGTCTTCGACATCGGCCAGTTCATCGAAGCCGTCCGCCGCGTCGCCGACGGCGGCACCGCCATGGACCCCGCCGTCATCTCCCAACTCCTCGCCCGCCAGGACCAGAGCGGCCCCCTCGCCCAACTCACCCCCCGAGAACGCGAGGTCCTCTCCGAAATGGCCGAAGGACGCTCCAACTCCGCCATCGCCGGACGCCTCTACATCACCGAAAAAGCCGTCAGCAAGCACATCAACAACATCTTCACCAAACTCGACCTGCCGCCCTCCTCCGACGACAGCCGCCGCGTCCTGGCCGTCCTGGCCTTCCTCAACGGCCAGTAGCCCCCAACGGCCCCAGCGCCGCCACCAGCCGTCTGCGCAGGTCGTACCCGAGCGACGGCTCCTTGGCCAACAGCGCCAGCGTCACGTCCCGCACCGACCGCGCTCCTTCACGAGCCCCCAATAGACAGCGGTTATCCAAAAGACCGTCACACCAACCCCGAACACACCAAAGGCCGCGGCCCAGACCACCCGGCCCAGACCACGGCCCCCAACACCGCCCGCTACTACCCCCTACTGCTGCTCACGACGCACCCGGTACAACCCGTCGATCTCCTCCGAGAACGCCCGCAACACCGCCTCACGCCGCAACTCCCCCGACGCGTGCACCAACCCCGACTGCACCGTGAACTCCTCCGCCAACACATGGAACGACCGCACCGCCAGATGACGCGGCACACTCCGATTGGCCTCGTACACCAACCCCTGCACCTCACGCAGCAGATCACGGTCCCCCGCGATCTCCTCCGGAGCCATCGCCAACGGCCGACCGTTCACCAACCGCCAGTACTCCAACTGATCACGCACCAACGTCACCAGCGCACTCGCGAACGGCCGCCCCTCCACGATCACCAACACCTGACTGATCAACGGATGAGCACGCAACCGCGCCTCGAACTCCGCCACCAGCTCCGCGTCCCCCCGCTCCACACGCTGTTCCTGCGACTCCACCACGGCGGACTCCCCGCCCCCGAGCGGATCCACCGCCGCGAACGCGGCCGTCACCGCCAACATCTCCCCCGAACCCCCACCAGAGGCAGCACCCGGCCCCTGCTCCACCGGAGCCTCCACAGCACGCGCATCCGACCCGCGCCGCCGCACGCCCTCCTCGGCCCCGCGCCCCTCAGACCCACGCTGCTCCTGCACCGGCCGACCCTCCAGGGCACGCCCCCGCCCCTCAGGCCCCTCCAGCACACGGCCCTCCAACGCGCGCACATCATCCGCCCCACGCGCCACGAACCGCCCCGCCAACTCCTCCGTCGCCGCCTGCACACGCAACCGGCCCACCACACTCACGACCCCGTCCGCGTCCACCTCACCCGCGTACCCCGTCGCCAACCACCCCTCACGGAACGCACTCCGCGAGGCCTCACCCTCACCCCAGTACCCCGAGAACACCGCACCGCCGCGCACATGGATCTCACCCTCACGCGACACCCACACCTCACGGCCCTCCAGGGCACGCCCCACCGTCCCCGGGACCCGATCCCCCACAGCACCGGCCACGAACGCACCCGCCGACTCGGCCGTACCGAACGCCTGCACCACCGGAATCCCCACACCGCAGAAGAAGGAGTCCAGCCGGTCCGACAACCCACCGCCCCAGCACACCACCAGGTGCACCCGGCCACCGAACGTCTCCCGCACCCGCGAGAACTGCCAGTCGTACATCGACCGCGACAACCGCTGCCACGCACTCCTGCGCGGCGACCGGTCGAACTGCACCGCCGACTCCACCGCGGCGTTGAACGTGCCCAACGAGTCCCACCCCGTCGAACGCGCACTCCCCCGCTCAACGTCGAAGACACCCTGCAACAACCCGGCCGAACACACCAGCACCGTCGGCTTGAACGCCTCCACCTGCCGCACCAACCCGGTCGCCCCGGCCAGACCCACGCGCACACGCCCCACCATGCACGCCACCAACGACGCCAACCCCGAGATCTGCGACAACGGCAGATCCAACAACGTGCTCGCCCGGCCCTCAGCCAACTCCGACAACCGCGGCCACATCCGGTCCACCACATCCGCGGCAGCCGACAACAACGCCCCGTGCGACAACACCACACCCCGCGTCGCCCGCGACACCGTACTCACCGGATACAGCACCACCGCCACGTCCTCGGCCACCGCCCCGTCCCGACGGAACCGCACCGACGACGCATCCATGTACGCACCCAGCGTCACCACATCCGCCAGACCCGCATCCATCCGCCACACCCGACCCAGGTCCGACAACTCACGCTGCAAACCCGAAACCGTGCGCAACAACCGCTCACCCTGCACCACCGCGGCCACCGGACGCGTCTGCCGCACCACATGCGCCAAACGCTCCGCCGACACCGACTCCGGCAACGGCACCAACACCGCACGCACCGACCACACGGCGAACGCCAACCGCACCCACTCCTGGTGGGATCCCGACACCACCAGAACCCGGTCGCCCTCACCCACACCAGCCGCCACCAGACCCTTGGCGACCGCCGTCACCTCCGTGGCGAACCCACCGGCCTTCACCCGCTCCCACCGGCCGCGCTCACCGCGCACGGAGAACACCTCGGCATGGGCATCCTCCGTGGCCACCCCGTACACCAGGTCGCTCAACCCGGAAAGACCCCGAGCCCACATACCAGGAGTGACACTCGGATCGCCCATACCCACTCATCCTCTTGCCGCATCGGAAGACAGACCGGACCGGCCCACCTCAATCGGGGGATTGCGACCTACTGTGCCCATTTCCCCACCACACGGCAACCCGGAACGCAGACCCACAACGCCCCAGCGCACACCACCGGCCACAGCCCGCCCGACCCGGCACCACACGACCGCGACCACCCCGCCGCGAACCACACCCCCAAGGCCCCAGGCACCCCACCCACGGCACCCGGGCCCACACCACCGAGAACGCTCACCGCACCTTCGCGCGCACCGACCACACATACGCCAGCAGCGACAGCACCGCCACCGACACCATCACCACCGCCATACTCACCAACGACGGCTCACCCGTCTCCGTCAGCCCTGCCAACGACGCCACACCGCCGCCCAGCGCGAACTGCAACGCACCCATCAACGCCGAGGCCGTACCCGCCACCGACGCCGGCTGCCCGTCCAGAGCCGTCACCGTCGCGTTCGGCATGATGAACCCGACACTGAGCATCATCAGCGCGAGCAGCGACACGACCATCCACAACTGGGCCACACCCAGCACCGCCAGCACCGCCAGCACACCCACCGAGACAAGAGCCAGCACCAGCCCCATCCCCAGGCGCCGCAGCGTCTCCACACGACCCACCAGGAAACCGTTCAGCTGCGTACCCGCCATCATCCCCAGCGCGTTCACCGCGAACAGCCCCGCGTACAACTGCGGCGAGACACCGAACTCCGTCTGCGACACGAACGAGAACGCCGACACGTACGTGAACAGCATCCCGAAACTGAACCCCATCGTCAGCACAGGACCCATGAAACGCGGCTGACGCAGCAGACCGCCCACCGTCGCCGCCAGCTGACGCGGACCCTGCCGACGACGGTCCTCCACCGGCAGACTCTCCGGCAACCACACCAACACCAGCACGAAGCTCAGCGCCGACATCACCGCCAGCACCCAAAAACTCAACTGCCACGGACCCACCAGCAGCAACTGCGCACCCGCCAACGGAGCCAACAGCGGAGCCAGCATCATCACCAGCGCCAGACGCGAGAAGAACCGCACCGCGTCATCGCCCGCGAACAGGTCACGCACCACCGCACGACCGATCACCGCACCCGCGGCACCGGCCACACCCTGCACGAAACGCAGGGCGATGAACAACGTCACGTCCGGCACGAACACGCACAGCACCGACGTCGCCGTGAACACGGCCACACCCACCAGCAGCGGACCGCGCCGCCCCACGGCGTCACTCAGCGGCCCGATCACCAGCTGACCCACCGCCAGGCCCAGCATCATCGCCGTCAGCGTCAGCTGGATCTGGGCCTCACTCGTCCCCAGATCCCGGGTGATCTGAGGGAAGGCCGGAAGGTACATGTCGGTCGCCAACGGCCCGGTTGCCGTCAGCACACCCAGGACCAGCACCAGCAGCGCCACCGACTTGCGCGAAGGCGTCCAACGCTCGCCCGCCTCCGGCGCCGGGGCGGGGTCCGAAACGGGGGGAGAATCCGGGACGGGGGGCATGGACCGCCCCACCGCCCCCTGGTCAGGGGCTGCGGAGGGGGAGTTCGGGGACTGCACAGGCACTCCAGTTCAGGAACGGGAAAAGCGCCGGGAGGAGGAGCCCCGCCGACGACGGACACATCCATCCCAACATCCCGACCCCGCGGATCGCCTCCTCTTTATCCCCCAGAACGCCTGTGATGTCCGTTACGACCCGGACGGTTACCTTACGAGCCGGTCCAGCAACCGCACGACCTCGCCCTCCGGATCCTCCGTCAGACCACCGTGGATCGGCCCCGGCTGCACGATCGTGCTCCGCGGAGCCGTCAACCACCGGAACCGCTGACCGGGGCGCTCACGACCGGCCGCACCCGCCCCCGCGCCACCACGGCACATCACCTCCACCGCCTCCAGCGCACGCCGCACACCGGCCACGTCCGCCCCCGCGTCCACCGCCAGCAACCGCCGCTCGTCCAACGCCGAACGAGCCCCCAGGAACCCCCGCTCCTGGCAGTACACGATCACCCCGGCGTTCACACACTCACCGCGCTCCAACCGCGGCACCACCCGCAACAGCGCGTACTCGAACACCGCACGCTCACGCCGCTCACCCACACGGCCGGTCGTCACCGCGTCGCTGTAACGCCTCGGGACGCTCATCCCGTCACCTCCGGCAGCCAGGAACGCTCGGCCACCCGGGCCAGCAGGTACCGCACATACGCCTCACGCACATCCCCGGGCCCGTCGAACCCGGGCTCGTCCACCAGCCACTCGTCCGGCACCAGCTCCACCACACGACGCAGCAGACCCTCGTCCACCAGGGGCGCCAGGTCCGCGTCCGCGGCGGCCAGGTCCGGCGACGCACCCGACAGCACGTGGTCGGAGGCGTCGTAGGCGCGGTGGACGAACCGCTCGGCGTTGGCCCAGTTGTGGTGGAAGATCAGCGTCGCACCGTGGTCGATCAGGTAGGGGCGCCCGTGCCACAGCAGCATGTTCGGGTTGCGCCAGGACCGGTCCACGTTGCCGGTCAGTGCGTCGAACCACAGCACCCGCCCGGCGAACCCCCGGTCCACCTCGAAGGTCAGCGGGTCGAAGCCCAACGAACCGGGGAGGAAGTCCATCCCCAGGTTGAGCCCGCCACTGGCCTTGAGCAGCTCCTGCACCTCCGGGTCGGGCTCACTGCGGCCGATCACCGCGTCGAACTCCGCCGTGACCAGCTCCGGGACGGGAAGCCCCAGGGCGCGGCCCAGCTCCCCCGCGACGACCTCGGCCACGAGCGTCTTGCGCCCCTGTCCCGCCCCGAGGAACTTGACCACGTACATTCCCAGGTCGTCGGCCTCGACCAACCCCGGGAGCGAACCTCCTTCGCGCAGCGGCAGAACGTACCGCGTCGCGACCACCTTTCTCAGCACGCGGACCAGCATAGGCAGCGCACGGAGCGCACGCGCACCGCCGCCGCGACGGGTCCACCGCTGAGCCGGACGCAGAAGGCGGCGGCGCTCCGCCCCTCCGCGGCACCGCGACCGCCTCCTCCAGCCGCCGCTAAACGACGCTGAACACGTTCCAGGAAGCGCCCCCGTCCGCCGCGACACGCCGAACGGCTCCCGAGAGGAGAGGTCTGTAGGACTGTGCGGCGTAGCCGCGCGATCCTGTTGTTTTTCTGTTTTTTAAGAAAAGAACCGCCACCTGTACGACGTAGATTTATAACAGGTGAAAGAAGGGGGCCCGGTACCGAAACCGGACCCCTCGTCGCGCTTCCCGGGCCGCACGCTCCCCCCGCTAGAGGTTGTCCTCGGGGTCCTGGCCCCATTCGCCGTCGCCCTCCCCCGGCGTGGGCATGACCGGCGTCGGCTCCCCTCCCCCGTCCTCACCGTCGCCCTCCCCTGGGACCGGCACCGGCCCCTGCGGGCTCTCCGGGCTCTCCTGCGCCTCGGGGGGCTGTGCCGGGCTGGGCATCTCCGGCGGCGGGAACTGGAGCATCCACCAGTACAGCAGCGACACCAGCAGCAGGATGAGCACCAGCACCAGGCCCAGCCCGCCGATCAGCCACCAGTTGCTCTCCCCCGCCGCCACGGCGCTGTCCCTGCGCCCCGCCCAGGGCGCCCACCGCACCGAGACGGGGCCGCGCGAGCCCGCCCAGTGCGGCATCACCACCGGGCCGCGCGCGGCCGCCCGGCCCGAGCGCGCCGCCACCCTGAGGAAGTCCTCCGCCGCGGCGCCCGACCCGTCGTGGGCGAGGGCCACCCACAAAGCCGAGCGCCCGTGCGTGCGGGCCGCGACCACGTCGGGGCTGCGGCGCACCGCCTCGGCGAACCGCTCGCGCGCGCCGCCGTCGCCCGCGGCCCCGGAGTCGAGCACGGCGACGCTCGCGTGGTTCCCGGAGCCGTCCCTGCCCAGGTAGACCACGCCGAGGGAGGAGTCGCGCACCCGCCCCAGCAGGCGGTAGCCGCCCAGTTGACGCGGATCACCCTCGTTCAGCCCCATCGTGGGAACCGCCATGTCATCCCCCCTTGCCCTCCACCCGGCCGTCCGCTTCGCCGCGTTGTGTACCGGACTGGTGCCCGCGAAACGGGTAGTGTCACCACAGGTGAGTGATCCACAACCTATCCGGTGCCCCCGCGTCGGGGCTCCCTGCTAGGAAGGCGGCACATGGCAGAGAGCGGAAACGGCTCAGCGCCCTCCGCGGGCCCGGACAGTACTCCGGGTGAACCGACCCGGCTGCTGCGCGCCGCGCTGCACGAGGTGTCCAGGGTCATCGTGGGCCAGGAGCGCATGGTGGAGCGCTCCCTCATCGCCCTGGTCGCGGGAGGGCACTGTCTGATCGAGGGCGTGCCCGGCATCGCCAAGACCCTGGCGGTGTCCACGCTGGCCAAGGTGACCGGGGGTTCGTTCGCCCGCGTGCAGTTCACCCCGGACCTGGTGCCCTCCGACATCGTCGGCACGCGCATCTACCATCCCTCCACCGAGAAGTTCGACGTGGAGCTGGGGCCGGTCTTCGCCAACTTCGTGCTCGCCGACGAGATCAACCGGGCCCCGGCCAAAGTGCAGTCGGCCCTGCTGGAGGTCATGGCCGAGCGGCAGGTGTCCCTCGGGGGGACCACCCACCCGCTCCCCTCCCCGTTCATCGTCATCGCCACACAGAACCCGGTCGAGTCCGAGGGCGTGTACCCGCTGCCCGAGGCCCAGCGCGACCGGTTCCTGATGAAGGTCAACGTCCGCCATCCGCGCGCGCACGAGGAGATGGAGATCCTGCGCCGGATGTCGACCACCCCGCCCACCGCGCACCAGGTGCTCGACCCCGTGACCCTGAGCGAGTTGCAGTCCGACGCCCAGCGCGTCCACGTGCACCAGCTCATCGCCGACTACG
Organism: Nocardiopsis synnemataformans DSM 44143; assembly: GCA_000340945.1. Lineage (GTDB taxonomy): Bacteria > Actinomycetota > Actinomycetes > Streptosporangiales > Streptosporangiaceae > Nocardiopsis > Nocardiopsis synnemataformans. The sequence continues at coordinate 15,834 of ANAW01000222.1, forward strand.
TGGTGCGGCTGGTCATGGCCACGCGCGAGCCGGAGAACCACCAGATGCCGGACCTGCGCCAGGTGCTGGAGATGGGGGCCAGCCCCCGCGCCACCCTGGGCTTGGTCTCGGCCGCGCGGGCCCTGGCCCTGCTGCGCGGGCGCGACTACGTGCTCCCCGACGACGTTCGGGTGCTCGCCCACGACGTCATCGCCCACCGCCTGGTGCTGACCTTCGACGCCCTGGCCGACGGGATCACCGCCGAGCAGGTGGTGGACCGCATCCTGTCGACCGTGCTGGCGCCGCGGGTGATCTGGGACGAGCCGCCCAGCGGGGAGACCGCCTCCTTCGCCTCCGCGAGGTGAGCCGGTGAACGCACCCGCCATCGGCACCGACCCCCGGCTGCGCGCCGCGCTGAGCCGCCTGGACCTGCGCATCGTGCACCGCCTGGAGGGGCTGCTGCACGGTGAGCACCTGGGCCTGCGCCTGGGGCCCGGCTCGGAGGCGGCCGAGGCGCGCCTCTACCAGCCGGGTGAGGACGACGTGCGGCTCATGGACTGGTCGGTGACCGCGCGCACCGACATCCCGCACGTGCGCGACCTGGTGGCCGACCGCGAGCTGGAGAGCTGGACCCTGCTGGACCTGTCGCCGAGCATGGACTTCGGCACGGGCCTGCGCTCCAAGCGCGAGGTGGCGGTCGGGGCGATGGTCGCGGCCAACATCCTCACCCAGCGGGTGGGCGACCGCTTCGGCGCCCACTTCCTGCACCAGGGCACGATCCGGCGCTGGCCCGCGCGTTCGGGCAAGGAGGCCCTGCTGGCGCTGCTGGCCACGGTGGCCGCCGCGCCGACCGGTGACGAGCGCGAGCCCTCGCCGCACCGGGCCACCCTGGCCGACGCGATCGGCGACCTGGTGCGGGTGCGCCGCCGGCGCGGCCTGCGCGTGGTGGTCTCCGACTTCCTGGACACCCCCGCCTTCGGCGGCGAGGTCACCTGGGAGCGGTCCCTGCGCCAGCTGGCCTCGCGCCACCAGGTGCTGGTGGTGGAGGTGGTCGACCCGCGCGAGCTGGACGTGCCCGAGGTGGGCGACGTGACGCTGCGCGACCCCCGCACGGGCATGGTGCGCGACGTGCGGCTGACGCGGGCGGTGCGCGAGCGCTACCGCCGGGCGGCCGAGGGGCAGCGCCGTGCGGTGCGCGACGCACTGCGCCGGTGCGGGGTGCACCACCTGATGCTACGGACGGACCGGGACTGGGTACTGGACACGGCACGGTTCGTCCTCCACCAGAGGCGTACCGCGCACCACCTGGCCCGCCACACTCCGGGGACGCCCCGGTGAGCGCGGCGGGCCCCACCGAGGAACCGAACGAGGGCGCGGGCGCGGACCCGCGGGACAGAGCCGAGGCACGGGGGACTGAGTCATGACCTTCCTGGAGCCCCAGCGGTTGTGGTGGCTGCTCCTCGTCGTCGCATTGGTCGCCGCGTACGTGTTCGCGCAGACCCGGCGGCGCGAGTACACGATGCGCTTCACCAACCTGGCGTTGCTGGACCAGGTGGCGCCGCACCGGCCGGACGTGCGCAGGCACGTGCCGGCGGTGCTGTTCACGATGGCGGTCGGGGTGCTGATCGCCTCGATGGCGCTGCCCGCGATGCCGGTGCAGCAGCCGCGCGAGCGGGCGACGATCATGGTGGCGGTGGACGTGTCGCTGTCGATGGCGGCCAACGACATCGACCCCAACCGCCTGGAGGCGGCCAAGAAGTCGGCCCAGGGGTTCGTGGAGACGCTGCCGGACCGGTTCAACGTGGGTCTGGTGGCCTTCTCCTCGACGGCGACGGTGGTCTCCTCGCCCACCCACGACCACCAGGCGGTGATCGGGTCGATCCAGAACCTCCAGCTGGGTCCGGGCACGGCGATCGGCGAGGGGGTGTTCGCCTCGCTGGAGTCGATCAGCAGCTTCGACGAGGACGCCGACGTGGACCCGCCGCCGTCGGCGATCGTGCTGCTCTCGGACGGGGAGAACACGAGCGGCCGCGACATCTCGCAGGCCGTGGCGGTGGCGGCCGAGCAGGAGGTGCCGGTGTCCACGATCGCGTTCGGCACGGGGGCGGCGATGATCGAGATCGACGGCTACCAGGTGCCCGCCGACATCGACAAGGAGGCGCTGCGCGGTCTGGCCTCGGACACCGGGGGGCACTTCTACGAGGCGGCGAGCGAGACGGAGCTGGACGACGTCTACGAGGACATCGGTTCGTCGCTGGGCACCGAGCTGGTGCACGAGGAAATCGTCACACGTTTCGTGCTGGTGGCGATCGTCCTGGCGATGGCCACCGCGGTGACGTCACTCCTGTGGTTCCAGCGGCTTCCGTGAGTGGTGAGGAGGGGTTCGCGGGCCCCTCCGCACAGACCTCGGGTGACGTGGGCCACATCCCTTTAGGTAGGGTTTACACCGTTCCTGTTATGTCCACGGGTTAGCGTTGGCATGTTTTGTCCTGCCCACCACTTGAGGAACGATGCCGAACACACCCGCAGTGCCGACGGCGATCTGCTTTGACCTGGACGACACCCTGATCGACGACCTCGCCGCGTCGTCCACGGGACTCCGCGCGGTCATGGACCGGCTCGGCCACCCGGACTTCGGGGCCGCACGCAGTCTGTGGGACGTGCAGACCGAGATCTCCTTCGGTTCCTACATGCGCGGACGCCTGAGCCTGGAGCAGCAGCGCCGCGAGCGCATCCGCGCCCTGGCCGTCCAGGCCGGTCACGCCGACATCGCCGACCAGCACTGCGACGAGCTGTACCGGCTCTACCTGGAGGCGCACCGCTCCGCGTGGCAGGTCTTCCCCGACGCGATCCCGGCGCTGAACGCGCTGGCCTCGGCCGGATACCGCCTGGCCGTGGTCACCAACGGCATCGAGTCCCTCCAGCACGCCAAGCTCCAGTCCATGGAGCTGGCCCCCTACTTCCACGCCGTGGTGTGCACCGACACGGTCGGGACGGGCAAGCCGGACCCGCGCATCTTCCACACCGCCGCCCAGCGCCTGGGCGTGGACCCCACCGCGTGCTGGCACGTGGGGGACCAGATCCAGGCCGACGGCGTGGGCGCAGTCGCCGCGAGCATGCGCCCGATCATGATCGACCGCCGGGGCCACCAGCGCTTCGAGTCGGTGACCACCATCACCAACCTGGACGACCTGCTGCGTCTGGTGGGCCTGCCCAGCGCGGCCCCCGCCGCCGGATCGCTGTGACCGCCTCCCCGGGCGCACCGGGGCGGCGCGTCACCGCGCACCTGGTCACCGCTGGCGCGCCCGCGGTGCTCGGGGCGCGCGTGCTGTTCGGCCAGGACCCCGCGGACGTGGTCCGCGGCCTGGGCGGTCTGGCCCCGGTCGCGCCCCTGCGCGCGCTGGACGTGCTCACCGAGCTGGCGTCCGCGCCCGACGGAGCCCCGCTGCACATCGACCGGGTGGTGTTCGCCGAGGCCGGGGCGGAGGCGCCTTGGCCCTCCGCCGGAGGCGCGGGTCTGCGGCCCTCCCCCGCCGAACTGGCCGAGGAGGAGGCCGCGCCCGGGAACGGGCTGACGCCGCTGCGCCGGTTCGCCTCCTACGGGATCGTCACCGACCCCGACGGGAACGTGCTGCTGAGCCTGATCGCCGAGGGCTTCCCCGGCGCCGGGACCTGGCACCTGCCGGGCGGCGGCGTGGACGCGGGCGAGGACGTGCGGGCCGCGCTGCGCCGCGAGGTGGTCGAGGAGACCGGCCAGGACGGCCTGGTCGGGGAGCTGGTCACCGTGTCCAGCCACCGCCGTGAGCGCTCCGGCAGCCACGACATCTACGCGGTGTGGGCGTTCTTCCGCGTCCTGGTCTCGGACCCGGGCCCGGCCCGTGTCCTGGAGGAGGACGGCTCGACCGCCGACGCGCGCTGGTTCACCCCGGGGGAGGTCGCCGGGCTGCGGCTGTCCACCACGGCCCGGCGCGGCCTGGCCTACCTGGGCCTGGGCCGCCACCGGGCCCCCGAGGCGGCCGGGGACGAGGGCTGACGGCCCACGCGCGCCTCGGCCGTTCACCGTCCCCCCGTGCGGGCGGGACGGTGTCCGTACCGCGCCGGGCGCGCCCCCGGCGACGACGCGGGCGCCGGGTCTGGTCAGGCGGGCTGGACGGTGACGGCGCAGAGGCGCTTGGTGGCCCGGGTCAGGGCTACGTACAAGTCCCTCTCCCCACCGGGGCGGGCCGCGACGATCTCCTCGGGGTTCATGACGACGACCCCGTCGAATTCCAGGCCGCGTGCTTCGGACGCCGGAACGACGCGTGCGTGGTGAGCGATGCCCCGGGCCGTCAGCTCGCTCGCCCTGGTGTCCGCGCAGACCACTCCCAAAAGCTCGCCCGGGTGCGCGCTGCTCTGGGCACGGAGTTCCTCGACGACGGCGGTGACCAACCCGTCCGCAGGCGCGGTCACGGTGCGGGGGCTCTCACCGCTGCGCAGTGACCGTGTGGGCTTCTGGTCCGGAGCGATCCGCGTGAGCAGGTCCCGGACGCTCTCCAGGATCTCCTGCGTGGTGCGGTAGCTGACGGTCAGGTCGTGCAGTGCGAACCGCGGTCCGACGTGGGGGCCCAGTGCCTCCTTCCAGTCGCGTGCCGTCGCGACCGGGCCCGCCTGGGCGAAGTCGCCCACCAGCGTCATCGCCCTCGCCGGGCAGCGGCGGACGATCATCCGCCACTGCATGGCGGTCAGTTCCTGCGCCTCGTCGACGACGACGTGCCCGTACGTCCGCCCGGGGGGTCCGTCGACCAGGCTCGCCGCCTCGTCCAGCAACGGCGCGTCGGCGTCGGTCCACGGGTCATCCGGACCGCGCAGCAGAAGGGAGCGCTCCCGCGCGGTCAGGCGGGGCAGGTGCTCGGCGAGGGCGTCGGCGTTCGTCAGGAGCGCCTTCACGAGGTCAGCGGGTACCAGCCGCGGCCACAACACCTCGACCGCCCGGTCGACGCCGGCGTCGTCGAGGAGGTCGGCTCGGATGGCGTCCAGGTCCAGCTCGTGGACCGGACCCGGGTCGGCCGCGCCTTCGGTGCGGCGCTGGTCGGCTCCCGTGAACCGGTCGAGGTCCATGCCCGTCATCCTGGCGGCATCGGCGTCGATCCGCTCCAGGGTGTCGCCCATGTCTTGTCGCATCGCGTCGGTGACGGCGTCGACCAGGAGTTCCTTGAACACCTGGCGCGCGGGGTTGTGCCCCGGTGCGGCCGCCACGGCGGCGTCGCGTGCCGTGGCGACCTGCTCGCCGGACAGGTGGACCAGTTCCTGTCCGACCCGCACGGTGAAGTCCCCGGCGGGGGCCTGGCGGACGCGCAGCAGGCCGGCCAGGGCGTCGGCGAGGTCGGAGCCGCCCTTGAGACGCGCCGTACCGAACGGGTCCACCGTGTCCGTGGACACTCCGGCCAGTTCCCGGCAGGTCGCCAGAACGACGTCGTTCTCTCCGAGTGAGGGAAGGACCTGGGAGATGTAGTCGAGGAACCGGGCGTTGGGGCCCACCACCAGGACACCCTCCTCCGCGGCGCGCGGGAACGCGTACAGGACGTAGGCCGCCCGGTGCAGGGCGACCACCGTCTTGCCGGTGCCGGGGCCGCCCTGCACCACGGTCACCCCGCGGTGGGCGGAGCGGACGATCTCGTCCTGCTCGGCCTGGAGCGTCGCGACGGCCGCGTGCATCCTGCCCGTACGCCGTGCCGACAGGGCCTCGGTCAACGGGCCGTCCCCCACGACGTCCTCGTCGGTCGGGGCGGTCCCGTCCAGCAGTTCGTCGCTCACCGAGACGACCGTGCGCTCCTCCAGGCGCAGGTGCCGGCGCCGCCGCAGGTCCATCGGGTGGGCCGGTGTCGCCTCGTAGAAGGGCCGCGCCGCGTTCGCGCGCCAGTCCACGAGCGGAGGCAGGTCGTCCTCCTCCGTACGCAGTCCGATCCGCCCTATGTGCAGGGCCGTGCCATCCGTCCGGTCGACGCGCCCGAAGACCAGTCCCTTTTCGGCGCCCTCCAGCCGGTTGATTCTCTTGGCCAGACGTTCGGCGGCGATTTCCCTCTCGTATGCCTCACCGGCGCTTTCCGCCGGGGCCTTCAGCATATTCGCCCGGTGTACTCGCGCCTCGGAAAGCCGTTCGGTGAGCAACTCATACAAGGAGGACACATAACGCCGCTCCGTTTCGACCGCACGCACAGCGGGATCATTCGTCCTCGACAACGGGGAACTCCTTCGATTCGAGCCACACCATACAGCCGAGGACCCTTGAGGATAAGTCTTGACTTGCCTGGTGAAGCCGTGCCCCTACGGCTGGATCCATGACGGCTGACCGTATGGCGCGTCATGCGTTCCGCCGTTCCGCATGTCGCTGATCGCGCTCCCGCTGTCCGCCTGTCTTATGGACGATCCCGCCTTTGGACTCCGGCGATGTTTTGCCGCGCTCGGGAAAAGGGGAAAGTCCCGACGAGACGACCGGCGCCACCGGACTCACTGCCAGAGGCATCCGGTCGCTTCGCCTGGCGGCCCGACCGAGGGGACGAGCACAGAACGGGCCGATCCCTCCCCCGGTCCGCCACTGCCCGACCCGTGCCGACGGCCCCGTCACAGGGCCGCGGCACCACTGTCAGTTCGGCGGGAGGTCCCTGACGAACACGATCCCGTCGCTGTCGGCCAGGCGGGCCGGATCGAGGGGGGCGTAGCCGAACCAGGAGGACACGCGGGGGGCGGGGAGCGTACCGCCGAGGGAGGCGGCCAGCCGGGGCGCGTCGACCACGCAGCGCTCCTCCCCCAGCGCGTACAGGAGGCCCTCGACGGTGTCCGGGGGCGGGGTGTCCACGCCCCGGTGCCGGATCGTGCCCAGGGCCGTGGCCAGGAAGGCGTACTCCTCCCCCAGCCGGGCGCCCACGACCGCCCCGGCGCCCCACCAGTCCAGCGGCGGTCCGCCCATGCGCATCGTGCTCATGCCGCGCTGGAGGTGGGCGTTCTGGGCGTGGACCAGCACCGGGCCCCGCTCGGCGAGGGCGAGGAGGTTGTCGGCCATCATCTGGTCGCGCAGGCCCAGCAGCCGCGTCATGCGGCTCGGTGAGGTGTCGACCGTCATCCCCAGGCCCTCCAGCCGCGTCATGTGACGCGAGGAGGTGTCGGCCATCCAGAAGTGGTAGCGCAGCAGGCCGGTGGCGGTGCGCGCGTACAGGCGCGCCCGGTCCCAGTCCTCGCGCGAGGTCGCCGAGAGCAGGTGCGGCGTCTGCGCGTCGAGCAGCGCCGCCAGGTCGTCGGCGAGCATGCGCAGCTCCCGGACCTCGTCCGAGCGCCCCACGGACTCGACCGGGTCCAGCATCGCGTCGGGGTTGGTCCACCGCTCGTCCGCGCCGATCAGGCGGTCCAGCGTCCGCGCGTCGCACGGGAGCAGGTCCTCCTCCACCCAGCGCGCGAGGTAGTCGTGGAGCGCGGCCAGGGCCCGCCGGGGGCTGTCGGCGCCGGTGATCTCCAGCGGGCCGTCGAAACCGGCGAAGCGCACCCGCTCGGAGGCGGGTCGGCCCTCGTTGTGGGCGCGCATCCAGCGCACGAGTTCGCGGTTGGCCGCCGAAGCGCCGAACCCGTGGCTGAACCCGTGCTCCATGGCCTCGTCGAGGGTGCCCGTGCCCGAGGTGACGTACTCGTCCACGACCAGGCCCGCCAGGCAGTCGCTCTCGACGGCGATCGTCCGGTAGCCCTCCCGTTCCACGAGCTGGCGGAAGAGTTCGTTGCGCAGGTCGAGCAGGGCGTCCTCGCCGTGGGTGGGCTCGCCCAGGGCGAGCAGACGCGGCCGGGTCGGGAGCAGCCCCATGACGGCGGCGGCCTCGAAGGTGTGTGCGGTGTCCTTGGTGCCAGTAACCATGCCTTGAACGGTATCGTTGAAGTCACGGTTGAGACTTTTTCAGCACAGCGGCGGGGATATGGCTAAGAACCTTCAAAGCGGTGATCGGCTCAGGCCGGTCGACCTGGCGCGCGGGCACGGTCTGTCCACGCAGGCGGTCAGGAACTACGAGGAGGACGGCATCCTTCCGGCGGCCGACCGCACGCGCCACGGCTACCGCACCTACACCCCGCTGCACGCGCAGGCCCTGCGCGCGTTCCTGGCCCTGGCGCCCGGCCACGGCCACCGGGCGGCGGCCTCGATCATGCGGGCGGTGAACGGGGGCGAGGCCGAGGAGGCCTTCCGCCTCATCGACGAGGGCCACGCCCAGCTCCTGGACGACCGGCGGACCCTGCGGGCCGTGGAGGGCGCCCTGCGAGCACTGGAGCCGGACGCGACGCCCGGAACCGGAGGGCGCACCGGACCTGGTGGGCGGGCCGGGACCGGAGGGAGGGCCGGGTCGGCCCCGCCTGCCCGACCCGGCGGAGAGGCCGGGTCGGCCGCGGCGGCGGAGCCCGGCGGCACGTTCATCGGGCCGCTGGCGGGCAGGCTCGGCGTCCGGCCCGCGACGCTGCGCGCCTGGGAGCGCGCCGGGCTGGTGCGCCCGCGCCGCGACCCGCGGACCGGGTACCGCGTCTACGACGGGGCCGACGTGCGCGACGCCCTGCTGGCCCACCAGCTCAGGCGGGGCGGTTACCTGCTGGAGCAGATCGCCCCGCTGATCGCCCAGGTGCGCTCGGCCGGCGGGCTGGAGCCGCTGGAGGGCGCGCTGCGCGACTGGCGGGCCCGGCTGTCCGCGCGCGGGCGGGCGATGCTGGCCGGGGCCGCCGAGCTGGAGGCCTACCTGCGCGAACGCGGATGACGGGGTCCCGGCCGCCGACCGGAGGAGCCGGGGGCCGGGGCGTGCCCCGGCCCCCGGTGCGACGTGCACCGCCCCCTGGGCAAGGCCCTGGAGCTGGTCTGCCGCCACCGGGAAGGCACCGACGAACGCCCCTGCCGCGACCCCGGTGAGCGCGTCCCCGTCGACGGGGTGATCCCGTTCGGGCCGCGCGAACCGCCGCACCGTCGGGCACGAGGGGGTCGCCCGCATGATCGTCACCTCCTCAGAGGTTCGGGCATCCCACCGCGTCAGGTGTCTCGTGGCAGGCCACGGCTCGCACGGGCTGCGGCCCCACCTCCATGACCCAGTACTGTTCGGGGCGTTCGGGGGGAGCCTCCACGACGAAGGGCGCCTCGCCGTCGCGCAGGACGACCTCACGGGAGTTCTCGCGGGCGTCGACGTAGCGCGCCCGGAGTTCCCACTCGCAGGTCTGTCCCGCTGTCACGGCCTCCACCCGGAGCCCGCCCGGTTCCAGCCCGCCGCCGAGGTCGATGCGTCTGCGGTCGAAGTAGGGCTGGCCTTGTTCGAGGCCCTCGTCGGAGATCAGCAGTACCGGGTCCTCGTGGGTGAGGTCGACGATCACACCGGGGTAGGTGGCTTCACCGGCAGTCGGGAACTCCACGACGGTCGTGGCCGCCGGTTCGGCGCAGGAGACGTTGACGGGGTCCATGTCCACGATGCTCACCTGGGAGCTGCGCGCCGACATGAGGGTCATGGTGAACACGGCCGCACCGACCCGGGCTGCCGTCCCCGGTTCTTCCCAGGACCACCCGCCCGGCGGGGTGAGGTGCCCCGTGGTGAGGGAGTCCGGGATCAGGCGTCCTCCCAACGCCTCCAGGAGGCCCCAGGCTCCCACGTGGTCGAGGGCCCCCAGTTCCTCGACCTGCTCCGTGGTCAGGGGACGGTCCAGGACCACCGTGAAGCTTTCCGGGAGCGAGGTGTCGTAGGCGACCGTGTTGGTGAACGGAGGGCCTGCCTGGTCGATCGTTGTCTGGGTCGTCCGCTCCTCACGCATCCGCGCCTCGGCGGACCAGAGGTCGTAGGCGTAGGTGCCCGCGAAGCCTCCCACGGTGATCAACAGGGCGATCACGACGGAGGTCGTCCAGGCCCGGACGCGGACCCGGGCCGATGCCCCTCGGCCTTCGGGGAAGAACCGTGCTTAGAGGACGTCGAAGGTGGTCGGCCCGTCCGTCCCGTGTCGAGCCCCGACCCGGGGCCGCCTCCGTTCCGGGCGCATCGCGCGTCGGGGGCCGCGCAGCCAGCGCAGGACGGGGGCCCATGGGCGCTGCCGGGACCGGGAACGGGCGTTCGGGCCCGTCCTGTGGCCGTGGGGGGAGGGAGCCGCGGGGCCGGGCCCGCTCCTCTTCGGTGGACGCTTCTGCCTTCGGCTTCCCATAGCGGCGCCTCGGTCTCCTCTGAGGGGTTTGCGAGAACGACAGTAGTGAGCCGCGATTCTCCGCCACAGGAGATGGCCGTAAGCGGACAGGGTCTGACCAGGCCCGCGGAAGGAGGATCCGCGCCGTCCGTCCGACGCGCTCCCGGTGCCGTTTCCTGTCGTGGCCGAGAAGGGTTCTCATGAGCGACGTACAACACCAGGCGGCGGACCGAGGCGACGAAGAGGGGCCGGACACCCGGGCAGCGTCTCCGTGCCCGGGACCGAATCCCTTCACCGGGGAGGACGCGGCTTGGTTCCACGGTCGAGAAGCCGCAGTGGACGGCGTGCTGGCGGCGTTACAGCGCCAGAGGCTGGTGCTGGTGTTGAACCGGCTGTGGGCACGTCGCGTGGACGGCCGCCTCACCCGCGACGCCTACACACGGATCTCAGGCGCAGCCGTGTTCCTTACCGCCAGGCGGGAGAGGCGGGACCGGCAGCCCGTTCACCGCGCCTGGCGTCCCAACGCCGTCCTGGCCGGACTGGTCGCCCTCACCCTCACCGCCACCGGCCTGGCCCTGTGGCAACGTCAGTCAGTGCTCACCGCACGGTCCCACCAACTGGTCGCGCAGTCCCGCCAACTGGCCGCCCAGTCCCGGGCGCTGTTCGACTCCGACCTCGAACTCGCCTCGCTGCTGGCCGTCCAGGCGTACCGCACCAGCCCCACCCAGGAGGCCACGGCCAGCCTCTACAACGCCGCGGACACGGGCCTCGAAGGCAGTTTCGACACCGACTCCGACGGGGTGGGTTCGGTGGCCTTCAGCCCCGACGGCGCCACCCTGGCCACCGGTGCCGCCGGCGGCACCGACGGCGACGTGCACCTGTGGGACGCGGCCACCGGCGATCTGCTCCGAACGCTGCACGGCTACGACGCGGTCGTCGACGCCTCGTTCAGTCCGGACGGCGCCGTGCTCGCCACGGGCGACGACGAAGGCGTCATCCACCTGCGGGACACGACCACCGGCGATCTGCTCCACACCCTCACCGGCCATGGGAGCCGGGTGAACGCCGTGGCGTTCAGCCCGGACGGCGCCGCGCTCGCCACGGGAAGCGCGGACGGCACGGCACGGCTGTGGGACACCGCCACCGGTGAACAGCTCCATGTCCTCTCCGACGACCATGGGGAGGTGTTCGACGTCGCGTTCAGTCCGGACGGCGCCACCCTCGCCACGGGCAACGGGGACGGCACGGCACGACTGTGGGACACGGCCACCAACGAGGAACGGCGCATGATCGACCCCGGCGACGACGTCCAGGTGTACGACGTGGTCTTCGGCTCCGACGGCGACGTCCTGGTGACCAACACGACCACCGCCCTGTCGCTGTGGGACACGCGGACCGGCTCGCAGGTCCAGACCCTCACCGCCACCGCCGAGACCCTGGTCGACACGGTGACGGTCGGCCCCGACGGCACCACCCTCGCCTACGGCCTGACCGACGGCAGGGTACGGCTGTGGGACTCCACCGGAACCGCGTCGCCCCGGACCCTCGTCAGCGGCCGCGAGCAGGTGTTCGACCTGGCCTTCAGCCCCGACGGGACCAGTCTCGCGACGGGCAGTCTCGATGACGGTACCGCCCACCTGTGGGACGCGGCCTCCGACGCGCAACGCTACGTCCTCGACGTCGGCGACGCCGGTCGGAACGATGTCGCTTTCGGTCCCGACGGCACCTACCTCACCACGACCACCACCTGGGACGCCAGCTGGGACGGCACCTGGGACGAGACCAGTGCCCGGGAGTCCCTCTGGAGGAGCACCGTGCGTTTCTGGGACGCGTCGACCGGAGAGGAGCACCGCACCCTCACGGGCTACGAACGCGACGAGATGTTCTTCACCGGCGCCGACGGCTCGACCCTCGTCACCACCGATAACGTCGGCGAGGTCACCGTCCACCTGTGGGACGCGGCCACCGGTGAGAGACGCCGCTCCTTCTCCGGCCACGGCAACGAGGTGTTCGACCCGGCCTTCAGCTCCGACGACGACGTCCTTTTACAGGCTTTCAGCCCTGACGGCTCCGCCCTCGCCCTCACCCACGAGTACGGAGCCGTCTGGCTGTGGGACACGGCCACCGGCGAACAAATCCACACCTTCGTCCTCAGCGGGAACGAGGACTCAGTGAGGGACACGGCGCTCAGCGCGGACGGGGAGACACTCGCGACGATTCACGACAAGGATCACGGGAAGACCGCGGTCAGGTTGTGGAACGCCGCCACCGGAGAGAGGCTTCGTACCCTGACCGGCTACGACGAGGACGTGTTGGGACTGGAGTTCAGTCCCGACGGCTCCCTCCTCGCCACCGACACCGGTTCCGAGGACCTGTACCTGTGGGACGCGGCCACGGGCGAGAGGCTCCACACGCTCACCCTGGATGACGGCTTGACGTCGTCCATGGAGTTCAGCCCCGACGGGACCCTCCTCGCCACCGGTGTCGGTATCGGCAACGCGGGCGCCACGCACCTGTGGGACACGGCCACCGGAGCGCTGCGCCGGACCTTCCCCGACTCGTCCGATGGATTCGTGGAGATCCTGGCGTTCAGCCCCGACGGAACCCGTCTGGCCACCTCCACGGGCACGGACGACGGAGTACGGGTCTGGGACGTGGACGTCCCGAACGCGGAGGAGTCCGTGGCGCGGATCTGCGGTGCCTTCGGCCGGGACTTCACCGCGGAGGAACGCGCGCTCCACCTGCCTGGGCTGTCCGGCGATCCCGCGTGTCCAGGCGTCGTTGGCGAAGACGGCGTCAGCCGCGACGACGACTGAACCTCACCGGCCGGTGGTGGGCTCCTCCAGGGCACGGCCCTTACCCCACACCCCTAGAAGCGCAGGTCGAAGCGCTCGCGCAGCCACCACAGCCCGGCTCCCACCGCCAGGACCGCCATGCCGGTGATGACCGTGGGCAGCGGCAGGCTGCACGCCAGCACGACGCAGCCGCCCAGGCCGGTCAGGGGCACCAGCAGCGGCGGGCGGGGCTCGTCGGGGCCCAGCCGCAGCGCCGAGGCGTTGGTGATGGCGTAGTACACCAGCACGCCGAAGGCGGAGAAGGCGATCGCGCCGCGCAGGTCGGTGACCAGGACCAGGGCGATGACGACGGCTCCGACCAGCAGCTCGGCGCGGTGGGGCACCCCGTGGCGCTCGTGGACCGAGGCCAGGGAGCGGGGCAGGTGCCCGTCGGCGGCCATCGCGGCGGTGGTGCGCGAGACCCCGAGGATGAGGGAGAGCAGGGCGCCCAGGCTGGCCACGGCCGCGCCCGCGACCACCACGGGGGCCAGCCAGTCGAACCCGGCCACCCGGACGGCGTCGACCATCGGGGTGTCGGTGGTGGACAGGCGCTCGCGGCCCAGCACGATCAGCAGCCCGGTGCCGATGAGCAGGTAGAGCACCAGCACGCCGCCCAGGGAGATGTTGACGGCGCGGGGGATGGTGGTCTGGGGGTCGCGGACCTCGCCGCCCAGGGTGGCCACCCTGGCGTACCCGGCGAAGGCGAAGAAGATCATTCCGGCGGCGCCGAGCACGCCGAAGGAGCCGGGCCAGGGGCCCAGGCCCTCCACCTGGGCGACGGCGGCCAGGCGCCCGCTGAGGAGCATGGCCACGCACACGGCGGCCAGGACCGCCAGGACCGCGGCCAGCAGGATCTTGATCACCAGTGTGGAGCGCTGGATGCCGCGGTAGTTGAGCGCGGTGAGCGCGACCACGGTGGCCACCGCCAGGGGCTTCTCCCAGCCGGGGAGGAGGTAGGCGCCGAAGGTCAGCGCCATGGCCGCGCAGGAGGCGGTCTTGCCGACCACGAAGGACCAGCCCGCCAGGTAACCCCACAGGTCGCCCAGGCGCTCGCGGCCGTAGACGTAGGCGCCGCCGGACTCGGGGTGGCGGACGGCGAGCCTGGCCGAGGAGACGGCGTTGCAGTAGGCGACGATCCCCGCGATGAGGATGGCCACGGGCAGCCAGGCGCCCGCGCCGAGCGCGGCCGGGGCGAAGACGGTGAACACCCCGGCGCCGAGCATCGCGCCCGCGCCGATGGCGACGGCGTCGACGGTGCCCAGGACGCGGGCGGGTCTGGCCTGGGGGCCGGAGGAGGAGGTGGTCAACGGGGTCTCCCTTGGGTGAGTACTCCCGGCTCGCGCCGGGCGGCAACGCTCCCTTCCCCGGACGCCTCCGGTAAGAGCACAGCGGTACCTCGGGACGTGACGGCGGACCTCGTGTGCCCGGCTGGCGCACCCTCCCCCGTCGCGGCCTGACCGGACACGACGGATGTCCCGGCCCTTCGGGGGCCGGGGCGTCCCTGCGCCGCCGGGGCGGCGGTCGTGTCCGACTTCCGAGTGTGCCCGATCCCGGTGACCACCGGGAGCAGTCCCGCCATGGCGAAGGTGGCCGATACCGGTCCGTACGGTGTCCACGCGGTGGCGCGGGCCGCCCCGGCGCAGCGCGGCGGGCCCGGACCGGCTGTCCGGTCCGGGCCCGCGCCCNCCTGTCCCCCGCAGTCGGCCGCGGGGCCGCCACCGGCTCAGGTGGGGCGCCAGGGCGTTCCGGTGTTGTCGGTGATGTCCTCGGCGGCCACCTGGCGGAGCTGGCGCGAGAGGTCGGACAGGGCGCGCGAGACCGCGAGCTCCTCGCCGATCTCGGGGACGTCCAGGTCCGTGGGGTGCTTGCGGGCCATCCCGTGTCCCCGCAGCGCCGTCCCGTCGTCGGCGACCAGGCCGACCTCGGCCCAGGTGCGCGCGCTGTCGCCCTCGTTCTCCTCGGCGACGACGACGTCGACGTTCCAGCGCTTCGTCGTCTGCATGGCATCGGCCCCCTCTGCGTTCGCGCCCGTGCCGCCGGGCGGGTGTTCGATGTGCGCGTCCGGTCCCGGGTAGACCAGGTCGTCGTGGCCCTGTTCGGCGTGGGCCCAGTGCACCCGGTACGGGGGCGCCCCGCCGGACCCCCCGACCCCGGTGACGACGCCCGTCCTGCGGTGGGCGTCGGCGCGCGGGCTCTCGACCACCAACCGGTCCCCTACGTGTGCTCGCATGGGTTCCCCCGCAAACGTCGGCTACCTCCATCTTCGGCACCGCGGCGCCGGAGGGCGCCGGGGTTGGCCCTTTGTTGGCGCGGGGCTGGGAGGTTTTTGCCGTGTGCCGTGGTCGGGGCCGCCCCTGGTAGCGTCACGGCGTGGCTCAGCACTACTTCGACTCCGATCCGGGCGCCGCCAGCCGCCCCTCCACCGCCGACCTGGTCCTGCCGGACCTGCACCTGCGGCTGCGCACCGACCGGGGCGTGTTCTCCCCCGACAAGGTCGACCTCGGCACGCGGGTGCTGCTGGAGACGGTCCCGGCGCCGCCCGAGGGCGGGCGGCTGCTCGACCTGGGCTGCGGCTACGGCCCCGTCGCCCTGACGATGGCCTCGCGGGCGCCGAGGGCGCGGGTGCTGGGCGTGGACGTCAACGCGCGGGCCGTGGGGCTGGCGCGGCGCAACGCCGCCGAGCACGGGCTGGACAACGCGCGGTTCGCGGTGGTGGGGACCGAGGGCGGGCTGTCGGTGGAGCAGGGCCCGGAAGGGGAGGGCGCGGCCGCCGCCGAGGACCTGCTGGGGCCCTTCGACGCGGTGTGGTCCAACCCGCCCATCCGGGTCGGCAAGGGCGTGCTGCACTCCATGCTGCGCACGTGGCTGGGGCGGCTCACGCCGGAGGGCGTCGCCCACCTCGTGGTCCAGCGCCACCTGGGCTCGGACTCGTTGCAGAAGTGGCTGGACGAGCAGGGGCTGCCCGCCGAGCGGGTGTCCTCCCGGGCGGGTTTCCGGGTGCTCGCGGTGCGGCGTTCCGTGGCTTGACGCGGCTTTTGCCGCGATGTGTCACGGGTCATGCGTGCGTCCACGCACGGTGACCTGTACTCTGTGGCGAACAGATGGCCTCCGGGACCAGCCCGGGAACACCCGCCGAGGAAAACACCGCAGTTGAGCACGCAGTTGCGTCCCACGGACGTCAAACGCCTGAACCGCCAGTGGCGCAGGCGCACCGAGGGGCGACTCGCCCTTCTCGTCGAATCGGTCACCCAGCCCTACAACCTGGGCTCGATCCTGCGCACGGCTGCGACCTTCGGTGTCGACCGGCTCTGGTTGACCGGCAACAGCGCCGACCCGGACGACCCCAAGGTCGGCAAGACCGCCCTGGGCACCGCCGCCAAGGTCGAGCACACCCGGATGGCCTCCACCGCCGACGCCCTGGCCGCCGCGCGCGCCGCCGGGTACCGGGTGGTCGCGGTCGAGCTGGCCTCCGGCGCGCTCCCGCTGCACGCGGCTCCCCTGGAGCCCGACGTGTGCCTGGCCGTGGGCGCCGAGGACCACGGCTGCTCCCCCGCCCTGCTGGCGGGCGCGGACGCCGTCACCTACGTTCCGCAGATCGGGCGGGTGGGATCGCTCAACGTGGCCGTGGCCACCGCGATCGCGCTCGCCGAGGCCCGCCGCCGGGAGTGGGCCGGGCTCGGCGGAGAGGCCGACGCCCCCGCCGGGAGCTGATCCCGCAGACAGCACCACCGCCGGGGAACAATCGCCCCAGGCCGATCGTCTTTACTCCCAGTACTCACATATCACCACAAAGCGCAAAGGGCGCAGAGAGAGGAACAGTGGACCCGTCCCGAAGTACCGGCAGCATCCTGAACGGATGCTGCGACACAGACGACGAGCCCCCTTCTATGAAGGGTGCGCACCCTCGTAGGAGTCCGAGCCCGAAGCGGAACCAGGCGGTGTGTGCCCGATGATGAGCACCATCCTGAGTATCGCCTTCGGGATCGTGGTGGTCTTCCTGATCACCGTGGCGACGGGTTACTTCGTCGCCCAGGAGTTCGGTTACATGGCCGTGGACCGCTCGCGACTGCGGGCGAAGGCGGCGGCCGGGGACGCCGGGGCCGAGAGGGCCCTGGGCATCACCCAACGAACGTCCTTCATGCTTTCCGGTGCCCAGCTGGGCATCACCGTGACCGCCCTGCTGGTGGGTTACGTGGCCGAGCCCATGATCGGCGAGGGCGTCGGTGAGCTGCTCGGCCTCGCCGGGATCCCCGCGGGGACGGGCGTGGCCATCGGCACCGTCCTGGCCCTGCTGTTCTCCACCGTCGTGCAGATGGTCTTCGGAGAGCTCTTCCCCAAGAACCTGGCCATCGCCCGGCCCGAGCCGGTGGCGCGCTGGCTGGCGCTGTCCACGGGGATCTACCTGAAGGTCTTCGGCCCGATCATCTGGCTGTTCGACCAGGCGGCGATCCTGCTGCTCAAGGCCGTGCGGATCGAGCCGGTCGAGGACGTCCAGCACGCGGCGACCGCGCGCGACCTGGAGAGCATCATCGCCGAGTCCAAGGCCAGCGGCGACCTGCCGCCGGAGCTGTCCACCCTGCTGGACCGCACCCTGGACTTCCACGAGCGCACCGCGGGGCACGCCATGATCCCCCGCCCCGAGGTGACCACGGTGGAGGAGGGCGACCCGGTCAGCCGGGTCGTGGAGCTGATGGCCTCCGACCACTCGCGCTTCCCGGTGCTGGGTGACGGCGTGGACGACATCGTCGGCGTCATCTGCCTGCGCGACGTGCTCGCGCTGGGCGACCGCGACCTGGCTCAGACCAAGGTCAGCGAGGTGGCCAGGCGCACGGTGATGCTCCCCGCGTCGCTGCCGCTGCCCTCGGCGCTGAACCAGCTGCGCGAGGCGGGCGAGGAGTTCGCCTGCGTGGTGGACGAGTACGGCGGCCTGGCCGGGGTCATCACGACCGAGGACCTGGCCGAGGAGCTGGTCGGCGAGATCGCCGACGAGCACAGCCCCGCCGAGGACTCCCCCTCCTACCTGGAGGGCGAGGGCTCCTACCTGGTCCCGGGCGCGCTGCACATCGACGAGGTCGAGCGGCTGCTCGGCCACGACCTGCCCGAGGGGGACTACGAGACCCTGGGCGGTCTGGTCGTGCACGAGCTGCACCGGCTCCCCGAGGCCGGTGACACGGTCTCCATCGCCCTGCCCCGGCCGCCCAGCGCGCACGACGAGGACCCCGACATGGGGCTGACCATGGTCGTCAGCGCGGTGCAGAGGCACGTTCCGCACACCGTGGAGCTGCGGCTGTACGAGGCCCAGGACAGCGAGTCGCAGGAGGCGTCGGCATGAGTGACATGAACGTGTGGGTGGCGCTCGCCCTGACCGCGGCGATCATCGCGCTGAGCGCCTTCTTCGTGGCGATCGAGTTCGCCCTGGTGGCGGCGCGCCGCTACCGGCTGGAGGAGGCCGCCGAGACCAGCTTCTCGGCACGGGCCGCGGTCAAGAGCGCCCGCGACCTGTCGCTGCTGCTGGCCGGGTCCCAGCTGGGGATCACCCTGTGCGCCCTGGCGCTGGGCGCGATCTCCAAGCCCGCCGTCCACCACCTGCTGGAGCCGCTGTTCGGCGGCCTTCCGGCGGCGGTGGGCTACGTGGTCTCCTTCGTGCTGTCGCTGATCGTGGTGACCTTCCTGCACCTGGTGGTGGGTGAGATGGCGCCCAAGTCCTGGGCGATCTCGCACCCGGAGAGGTCGGCGATCATGCTGGCCGTGCCGATGCGGGCGTTCATGTGGTTCACCCGTCCGCTGCTGCTGATGCTCAACGGCATGGCCAACTGGTGCCTGCACCGGCTGGGCGTGGAGGCGGTGGACGAGATGTCGGCCGGGCACGGCCCCGAGGACGTGCGCGAGCTGGTGGAGCACTCGGCCAAGGCCGGTGCGCTCGACCCCGAGCGCCGCGCCCAGCTGGCCACGGCGCTGGAGGTCAACTCCCGTCCGCTGAACGAGATCGTCACGCCGCGCGAGGAGATCGCGTCGGTGTCCCCGGACTCGACGGTGGATGACATCAAGCAGGTGTCGCGGGAGTCCACGCACCTGCGCCTGGTGGTGATGGACGGGACCGAGCCCGTGGGCGTGCTGCACGTGCGCGAGGCGCTGACGAGCCCGGAGGGGACCACCGCGGCCGACCTGATGCGGCCGGTGCTCACCCTGGCCGCGGAGACGCCGATGTACGCGGCGATGGGCATCATGCGGGAGAGCCGCAGCCACCTGTCCCTGGTGGAGTCGGACGGTGAGGTGATCGGGCTGGTCACCCTCCAGGACATCCTGGACCGCCTGCTGCTGCTGGACACGGCCGCCTAGCGGGGCCGTGGGGCCGTGAGGGGCCGGGAGGGGCACATCCCTTCCCGGCCCCTCGTGCGTCGTAGGGTCCCGGTGGTCCTCGCGGAGGGCCCAACGCTCGGTCTCCGCTGCCCCCTGACACCGGGTGCCGTTGACGAGGGGGCCCTCGTACGAAGCGAGCCGTACGTCAGCCCACGGGTTCGATGCGCAGGACGGCGCCGGTGTCGAGGACCTCGTCGCGCGGCCCGGACGCGAACGCCCGGGTGTGCGGGAACGCGAAGGGGGGAGGGCGCGGTGTGCGCCCTCCCCCTGGCGGGGCGGCGGAGCCCCGGAGAGGTGCCGGCTAGGCGGTCTTGGCCGTCAGGGTCACCTCGATGTTGCCGCGGGTGGCGCGGGAGTAGGGGCACATCTGGTGGGCGCCCTCGACCAGCTCCTCGGCCTTGGCCTGGTCCACGCCCGGGATGGTGACGGTGAGCGCCACGGCCAGGGTCATGCCGTCGTCGGCCTTGCCCAGGCTGACCTGGGCGTCGATGGTGGAGCCGTCGACGTCGACCTTCTCCTTGCGGGCGACGGCTTTGAGGGCGCCGTGGAAGCAGGCGCCGTAGCCGACGGCGAAGAGCTGCTCGGGGTTGGTGCCGGGGCCGTCGTCGCCGCCCATGCCCTTGGGCACGGACAGGTCGACCTCCAGGCGGCCGTCGTCGGTGCGGCCGTTGCCCTTGCGGCCCTCACCGGTGACGGTGGCGTTGGCGGTGTACATCACGTCGTAGGCCATGTTTGCCTCTTTCGTTCGTGGTGAGTGGGATCGGTGGTGGTCCGGACGAAGGCCCGCGGCCCCGTTCAGCACGGGTCGCGCCTGCGGGAGGCGGTCTCCACCGAACGCGTGAGCAGACCGAGCGCCTCCTGCAACTCCTGGGCCCGCTCCCGGGGCAGTCCGGCCGAGCACAGGACCCGTTCGGGGACCTCCTCGGCGCGTGCGCGCAGCTCGTCGCCCTTCGGGGTGGCCGAGACCTCGACGACGCGCTCGTCGGTGGCGCTGCGCTCGCGGGTCAGGAGCCCGGCGCACTCCAG
Organism: Nocardiopsis synnemataformans DSM 44143; assembly: GCA_000340945.1. Classification (GTDB taxonomy): domain Bacteria; phylum Actinomycetota; class Actinomycetes; order Streptosporangiales; family Streptosporangiaceae; genus Nocardiopsis; species Nocardiopsis synnemataformans. Next base: position 36,182 of record ANAW01000222.1, read on the forward strand.
GCGGCGCAGCAGCGGCGAGAGCGTGCCCGAGTCCAGGTGCAGGGCCCGGCTGAGTTCCTTGACGGTGAGCGTTCCGCGCTCCCAGAGCACGAGCATGACCAGGTACTGGGGATAGGTCAGTTCCAGGTCGCCCAGCAGCTCCCGGTAGAGCCCGGTCATGGCCCGGGAGGCCGCGTAGAGGGAGAAGCACAGCTGGTTGTCCAGGGCGAGGGGGTTCTCCCCTTGCTCTTCGGCCACGGTGTTCCCTCCTGCGCGCGCGGAGCCATTCGGTCCGCACCACCGTAACAGAATTCAGTTGCACGCAACATGATCGCGCACAACTTTTTCGGTGTGTCGTGCGGGGGCCGGTGCCCGCGTCCGGCCGGGCGCGGGCACCGGGGCCTCACAGGAAGCTGACGCCCTGGGCCAGCGGCAGGGCGCCGCCNGCATGTAGGCCTTCCAGGAGTCCGAACCCGACTCGCGACCGCCGCCGGTGTCCTTCTCACCGCCGAAGGCGCCGCCGATCTCCGCGCCGGAGGTGCCGATGTTGACGTTGACGATCCCGCAGTCGGAACCGGCCGCGGACAGGAACCGCTCGGCCTCGGACTGGTCCTGGGTGAAGATCGACGACGACAGTCCCTGGGGCACGCCGTTGTGCAGCTCCACCGCCTCCTCCAGCGTGCGGTAGGGCATCACGTACAGGACGGGCGCGAAGGTCTCCTCCCGCACGACGGCGGTCTGGCCGGGCATGCGCACCACTGCGGGCTCGACGTAGTAGGCGTCGGCGGCCTCCTCCTCCAGAACCCGGGCGCCGCCCACCAGCACCTCGCCGCCCTCGGCCGCGGCCCGCTCCAGCGCCGAGCGCATCGCGGCGTACCCGCGCTCGCCCACCAGCGGCCCCACCAGCGTCGACTCCGCGAAGGGGTCGCCGACGCGGTCGCGCAGCTGCTTGTAGGCGTCCACGACCCGCCGGGTGACCTCCCCGACCACGTCCTCGTGCACGATGAGGCGGCGCAGCGTCGTGCAGCGCTGGCCCGCGGTGCCCGCGGCGGAGAAGACGCTGCCGCGCACCACCAGGTCCAGGTCGGCGGACGGGGCGACCACGGCCGCGTTGTTGCCGCCCAGTTCCAGCAGGTAGCGGCCCATGCGGGCGGCCACCCTGGGCGCCACCTCGCGGCCCATGGCGGTCGAGCCGGTGGCCGACAGCAGGGCCACCCGGGGGTTCTCGGCCAGGGCCTGGCCGACCTCGCGGCCGCCCAGCACGACCCGGTGCAGGCCCCGGGCGGGGACGCCGGCATCCGCCGCCGCGCGCATGAGCAGGCCGTGGCAGGCCAGCGCGGTGAGCGGGGTCAGCTCCGAGGGCTTCCACACCACCGTGTCGCCGCACACCAGGGCCACGCACGTGTTCCACGACCACACCGCCACCGGGAAGTTGAAGGCGGTGATCACGCCGACCACGCCCAGCGGGTGCCAGGTCTCCATGAGCCGGTGGCCGGGCCGCTCGGAGGGCATGGTGCGCCCGTACAGCTGCCGGGACATGCCCACGGCCAGGTCGCAGATGTCGATCATCTCCTGGACCTCGCCCAGGGCCTCGGAACGGATCTTGCCCGCCTCGATGGTCACCAGCTCGGCCAGGTCCGCCTTGTGCTCGCGCAGCAGCTCACCGAGCCTGTGGACGACCTGCCCGCGCACGGGGGCGGGGGTGTCGCGCCAGGCGGCGAAGGCCCCGTGGGCCGCGGCGACGGCCTGCTCGACGTCGCCGACGGACCCGTGGCCCAGGGGGAAGAGCTCCTGGCCGGTGATGGGCGACCTGGCCGCGCCGCCGGCCCCGGCCGGTTCCTGGGGCGCGTCGACACGGCACCGGTCCAGGGCGGCCCGCGCGCGGTCGGCGAGGGAGGCGGTGGTGGGGAGGGCGGAAATCGGCATGTGCTGCTCTCTCCGTTGAGAGGAACGGGCGGTCACCTCACACCCTGCCAAGTCCGACCCCGCCGGTCCAGCCCCCGCGTCTCGTTCGCCGGGCGCACCGGACTCCCTGTCCCCAAGGCGCCCGCGGGCGGCGTTAGACTCGGCTGGCCCCTCCCCCGGCGGCCCTCCCGACTCCCCCGAGGCAGACAGCGACCCCCGTGCACCACCACACCACCCCCGAAGAGGACCGCGCCGGTCTCGCCGAGCCGCGCCTGGTCCTGACCCGCTCCGGTTTCGGCGCCGCCGAGCCCCTGTTCAGCGCCGACCTGCGAGCGAGCGCCGACCTCGCCCGGGCGCGGGAGACGGTCGCCGCGCACGCCTCCCGGCTGTGGACGGAAGCCGCCCGCGCCGGCGCCGACGACCGCCCCCTGTACTGGGCGCGGCTGGTGCTCTCGGCCCGGCTGCGCTCCTGGCGGCCGGGCTTCGCCCTCTCCGACGCCGAGCGCGCCGAACTGCTGCACCTGCTGGAGACGGGGTCGCGCGGCATCGCCGACCTCGACTTCCCGCCGGGCGACCGGTGGGTGCGGGTGGTCGTGACCGGGTTCGACCCCTTCCGCCTGGACGAGGACCCGGCGTGCTCCAACCCGTCCGGTGCGGCGGCGCTGGACCTGAACGGGTGGACCTTCCCCGTGGGCGGGCGCACGGCCGTGGTGCGCACCGCCGTGTTCCCGGTGCGCTGGGCGGACTTCGACGCCGGGCTGGTGGAGGAGGCGCTGGCGGGGCAGCACCGGCGCGCGGACGCGGTGGTCACCCTCAGCCGCGGGCGGCCGGGCCGCTTCGACCTGGAGGTGTGGAACGGCGTCTGGCGCGGCGGGGGCGAGGACAACCTGCGGGTGTCGCGCACGGGCCGGGCGCCCGTGCCGGGCCTCGCCGCCCCGGAGTGGACGCTCTCCTCGCTGCCCCACGAACGGATCCTGGCGGCGGCGCGGGAGGACCCCTACCCGGTGGTGGTCAACACCGAGGTGGCCGAGGCCGCGCCGGACGGCCGCGGGGCGGTGGTGCGCCCGGACGGCCCCACGGAGGGGTCGGCGGCGCGCCGCGGGGGCGGCGGGGACTACCTGTCCAACGAGATCGCCTACCGCAACACGCTGCTGCGGGACCGGGCGGGGCGGCGGATCGCGGCCGGGCACGTGCACCTGCCCAAGGTGGCCTCCCCGCGGGAGAACGCCGAGGTCCTGGCGCAGGTCCGGCGGATCGTGGCGGCGGTGGCCGCCGACGCGGCGGAGCCCCAGGGGTCCGAGGAGTCCGCACGGGGCTGACGGCCCGCCCGGCGGGGTTTCGGGCGGCGCGGGCACACGGGGCGCAGAGCCCGAAAGCCGACGCGTCGGCCGGGGCGCGCGGACGGAGCGTGACCGCGTACCGGCCACTCGGAGTGCGCGGACGCCTGCGAGGCGATTCACGCTGAGGTGAGCCGCTCGGATATGGTCCCCCTCGTGGCTGTCACCTCACTACGACGCAAACTCTCCGTCAGCGCGGCCGTGGCTCTGCTCCTGGTCCCCGGCTGCCACGCCGTGGAACAGGAGCTGCCCTACGCCGAGCCGGTCCGCTCCTCGCCCGACGACCTGGCGGGGATGGAGGCGCGCACCGTGTCGGTGACCACCGACGACAGCGCGGTGAGCTACCGCTACCCGCGGTTGGGCGGCGGTCACCCGCTGACGGTGGAGGCGCACACCGCCATGGCCGCGCGCCAGACCGCCTTCCTGGAGGACCTGCCCGGGGACGGGACCCCCGAGCTGCACCAGGACACGGCCATCCTCGCCGCCTCCCCGGAGGTGGTGGGCGCGCGGCTGACCGCGACCGCCTCCGCGGACGGCGACGAGACCTTCGAGGCCAGCACCCTGTGGTACGACGCGGACAGCGAGGAGGTGCTGCCCTGGACGTCGCTGTTCCGGGACGAGGAGGCGATCGAGCAGGCCCACCTGGCCCTGGCCGACGTCCTGGAGCAGGGGTACAACCTGCCCGAGCGCCAGCTGCCCGGCCTGGTCGGCGAGGTCGCCTCGGGCGAGCGGACGGCGCCGGAGGGCGGCGCGTCCGCTGACGGACAGGACGGAACCGCGAACGGGGAGACGGGCGGGGAGTCCGGTGGGGAGTCCGGTGGGGAGGCGGAGGCGTCGTCCGAGCCGCTCGACCTGTCCGAGCCCGGCCAGGCCCGGAAGGCCGCCGAGCGCTGGGCGGGCTCGCCGCTGGGCGACCTGGCCTTCAGCACGGCGGGCGGCCTGGCCGTGCGGATGGACCCCGACGAGGTGCCCAGCGCGGGCCGGGTCAGCGAGGTGCTGGTTCCGGTGGAGGCCGCCGACGTCGAGGGGCTGCTGTCCGAACTGGGCTACCAGGCCCGGGAGGCGGCCCTGGACGGGGGCGGTCTGGGCGACGACCTCTCCGAGGACGAGGGGGGACTGAGCGCCCAGGGGCACACCCTGGACTGCCAGCGGCTCAAGTGCGTGGCGCTGACCTTCGACGACGGGCCCGGCGAGCACACCGGCCAGCTGCTGGACAGCCTGGCCGAGTACGACGCCCAGGCCACGTTCTACGTGCTGGGCTCGCTCGTGGACGACTTCCCCGCACCGGTGGAGCGCATGGCCGAGGAGGGCCACGAGCTGGGCAACCACACCTGGAAGCACGACGACCTGGCGCAGATGTCGGCCGACGAGATCCGCAAGGACATCGAGCGCACCAACGCGGCCGTGCGCGAGGTGACCGGGTCGGACCCGCTGACCATCCGGCCGCCCTACGGGTCGCTGAACGGGACGGTGCGCAAGACGGTGGACCAGCCCCTGGTCCTGTGGGACGTGGACACGCTGGACTGGAAGAGCCGCGACACCGAGGACGTCAGCTCGGCGGCGCTGGACAACACCGTGCCGGGGAGCGTGGTGCTCTTCCACGACATCCACGAGACCTCCGTGGAGGCGATCCCGGACGTGCTGGCGGGGCTGCACCGGCAGGGCTACCACTTCGTGACGGTCACCGACATCTTCGGCTACCAGGACATGGAGTCGGGCGACGTGTACACCGACGCACGGCTCTCCTGAGCCCCCTGCCCACTCCCCCGCCCGCGCGGCGGGGAGGGCGCGCGCCTCCTTCGCAAACAAAGAGGACATTCTCCGTCCGATAACGAAAACGCTGGCGGGAATCACCGCCCCCGGCGGATCCGATGGGCTAGGTTGCGTTTCCGAGGCCTGGGAAATTCCTTTCCCAAATCACCCCCAAAAGGAAAAGCCTCGTTTTTCCCATTCGCCCGCACCCATCTTCCGCACGGAGGCACGAGCAGTGGCACCAGCGAAAACCGAGGCCGAGGAGTCCTCCGGGAAGGCCCCCAAGGGGTCGCTCATCGTGAGCTGGCTGACCTCGACCGACCACAAGGTCATCGGGTACATGTACATCATCACCGCCTTCGCCTTCTTCGTCTTCGGCGGAATCCTGGCGGTGCTCATCCGCGCCGAACTGTTCTTCCCGGGCATGCAGCTCATGTCCAACGACCAGTACAACCAGATGTTCACCATGCACGGCACGATCATGCTGCTGCTCTTCGCGACCCCGCTGTTCGTCGGGTTCGGCAACGTGATCATGCCGTTGCAGATCGGCGCGCCCGACGTGGCCTTCCCCCGGCTGAACCTGTTCGGCTACTACCTGTTCCTGTTCGGCGGACTGATCGTCTCGGCCGGGTTCCTGACACCGGGCGGCGCGGCCAGCTTCGGCTGGTTCGCCTACACACCCCTGTCCTCGGCGGTCCACTCACCAGGAGTGGGGGGCAACCTGTGGATCATGGGCCTGGTGGTCTCGGGTCTGGGCACCATCCTGGGCGCGGTCAACTTCATCACCACCGCCCTGTGCATGCGCGCGCCCGGTATGACGATGTTCCGCATGCCGATCTTCACCTGGAACATCATCCTCACCAGCGTGCTGGTGCTCATCGCGTTCCCCGTGTTGACGGCGGCCCTGATCGCGCTGGGCGCGGACCGCATCGTCGGCACGCACGTGTTCGAGGCCGAGCACGGCGGCGCCATCCTGTGGCAGCACCTGTTC
>ANAW01000223.1:0-6858 GCA_000340945.1 Nocardiopsis synnemataformans DSM 44143
CTTTATCAGGTGTTCCGCGCCCCGCCAAATCGGCGGTTTCTGCGAAATTGCACCGGATCAAGAAGACCGGTTCCTCTTTCGAGGCAACTCCCCGAGCCTACACGCCCCGAGCACATGCTCGGACCATCGAAGCCTGGAGAGGAGGTCAGAACAGCGGTCCGGTTCCGAGCCGACCCCGTGGGGTGTCTCGCCGTCCCGCAGCGACCCGATCGAGTTTAGGCAACCTCAGCGGCGGCGTCAAATCCGCCTGGACTCGGAGGGGACTCCTGTCCGGGGCCTGGTCGTTCGTCGGCTTGCTTGTCGTCTGACACTGACCCTTCCCGGAGGTCGCGGGGCCAAACATGGGAGGACGGGATTTTCCGTCCCCGGGGCGGGACCGCCCCGGGGACGAGGACCGACGAGGACCTCAGAGGATGTCCGCGAGCTCCCGGGCGAGCATGCGGAAGGCGATCCCCCGGTGGCTGATCGCGTTCTTCTCCGCTGGGGACAGCTCCGCCGTGGTGCGGCTCTCTCCCTCGGGGACGAACACCGGGTCGTACCCGAAGCCGTTCTCCCCGCGGCGCTCGCGCACCAGGCGGCCGCGCAGCACCCCCTCGGCGACGGCCTCGGTCCCGTCCGGCATCACCAGCACGGCCGCGCACACGAACTCGGCACCCCTGCGCTCGGCCGGGGCGTCGGCCATCTGGTCCAGGACCAGGTCCAGGTTGGCCCGGTCCTGGTCGCCCTCACCGAAGCGGCCCGCCCAGCGCGCGGACAGCACGCCGGGCATCCCGCGCAGCTCGTCCACGGAGAGGCCGGAGTCGTCGGCGACGGCGGGCAGTCCGGTGTGCTCGGCGATGGCCCGCGCCTTGAGGAGCGCGTTGCCGAGGAAGGACGCCTCGGTCTCGGGCACCTCCGGCGCGTCCGGGAAGGCGTCGAGCGAGAGCACCTCCGCCTCCACCCCGGCGTCGGCCAGGATGGCCCGCATCTCCGGGACCTTCTTCGCGTTGCGCGTGGCCAGGACGATCTTCACGGTTCCCCCTCCCTGGGGCGCACCGCCGGTACGGGCACCGGCCCGTGGGGCGGCGGTCACTCCGACAGGGCCTTCTTCTGGAGCGCGGTCAGTTCTCCGCAGCCGGAGACGGCGAGGTCGAGCAGCTGGTTGAGCAGGTCCCGGTCGAAGGGGGCGCCCTCGGCGGTGCCCTGCACCTCGATGAACTTCCCGTCGCCGGTGAGGACGACGTTCATGTCGGTGTCGGCGACCGAGTCCTCCAGGTAGTTCAGGTCCAGCCGGGGCTGGCCCTGGACCACGCCCACACTGACCGCGGCCAGGGAGCCGGTCAGCGGATTGTTCTTGAGCTTGCGGCGCTTGCGCAGCCACTTCATCGCGTCGGCCAGCGCCACGTACGCGCCGGTGATCGCGGCGGTGCGGGTGCCGCCGTCGGCCTGGAGCACGTCGCAGTCCAGGGTGATGGTGTGCTCGCCCATCGCCTTGAAGTCCACGACGGCGCGCAGGGAGCGGCCGACCAGACGGGAGATCTCGTGGGTGCGGCCGCCGATCTTGCCGCGGACCGACTCGCGGGCGCCCCGGGTGTCGGTGGCGCGGGGCAGCATCGCGTACTCGGCGGTGACCCACCCCTCGCCGGTGCCGCGGCGCCAGCGCGGGACACCGTCCTCGACGCTGGCGGCGCACAGCACGCGGGTGTCCCCGAACTCGACGAGTACGGAGCCTTCCGCGTGGCGGAGCCAGTTGCGGGTGATGGTCACAGGGCGGAGTTGGGTCGGAACGCGTCCGTCAGGTCGGGCCATGGACAAGAGCGTATATCCGTGGAGTGCCCCGCGGTGCTGGAGCGCGGAACCGCACGCCGGGCCCTGCGCCCGGCTCCGGTCAGCCGCCGACCGTGTGCACCTGGCCGCTGCGGGCCAGGCCGATGGGGCTGTCGTAGGTGGAGCGCGCCTCGGTGAGGGTGACGTCGTCGTCGTTCCACGGCACCAGGTGGGTGAGCAGCAGGCGACGGGCGCGGGCGCGGCTGGCGTGCTCGCCCGCCTCGCTGCCCGTCAGGTGCATGTCCTTGGGGTGGTCGAGGTGGTCCTGGAAGGCGGCCTCGCACAGGAACAGGTCGGTGTCGGCGGCCAGGTCCACCAGGGAGTCGCACACCCCGGTGTCGCCGGAGTAGGCCATGGCCGCGCCGCCGTGCTCCAGGCGGATGCCGAAGGCCTCCACCGGGTGGTTGACGTGGTCGACACGGGCCCGGAAGGGGCCGAGCGAGAACGGCCCGGGGGCGAGCTCGTGGAACTCGAACGCCTCGGTCATACCCGGGTCGGGGTCCAGACCGTAGGCCTCGGCCATCCGCCGGGCCACGCCGCTGGGCCCGTAGACCGGGATGCGGGGCTTGGCGCCGCCCGGGTGGAACATCCTGGCCACCCAGTACGAGCACAGGTCGAAGCAGTGGTCGGCGTGCAGGTGGCTCAGGTAGACGGCGTCGACGGAGTAGATGTCGACGTGCCGCTGGAGAGCTCCGAGCGCGCCGTTGCCCATGTCGAGCAGGAGGCGGTAGCCGTCCGCTTCGAGCATGTAGCAGGAAGCCGGGCTGTCCGGCCCGGGGAAGCTCCCCGAGGACCCGATAATCGTGAGTCGCACGTCGTCGTCGCCTTCTCGCTGGGCCGCGCGGCGTCCGTGGCACTCCCGCCGAAAGTCTGTGCGGAGTGCGGATGGCGGCTGGTTCTGCGGATGTCCCGTTGTTACGGGTGTACCCCAATGCCCGCCCGGGTGGTACAAAATGTGGCCCGCGTCTCACGCGACCTCGGTCACGTGTGAATTTTTCACACCGGTTGACGACGTATGTCTTGTTTGTTCGGGGCCTGTTTCCCCGGTGTTCAGAACGGCGCGGAGGCCGACACCCGAGGGTGCCGGCCTCCGCCGGGGCCCGGACCGCCGCTCCCCGGACGGGTCGCGGCGGGTGCCGGGCGGGTTCCACAGGCCCTGGCCCCTAGGCCCAGAGCTGGCCGTCGAGGCGTTCCTCCGCCTCCTCCAGCGTGCCCTCGTAGGCGCCGGTGGACAGGTACTTCCACCCGGCGTCGGCGATGACGAAAGCGATGTCGGCGCTCTCCCTCGCCTTCTCGGCCTTGCGGGCCATGCCCAGCGCGGCGTGCAGGGCGCCGCCGGTGGAGACGCCCGCGAAGATGCCCTCCTTGTCCAGGAGCTCCCGGGTCCGCCTGAGGGCGACTTCGGAGGGCACGGAGAAGCGGGTGGTGAGCACCGACTCGTCGTAGAGCTCGGGCACGAACCCCTCGTCGAGGTTGCGCAGCCCGTACACCAGCTCGCCGTACCGGGGCTCGGCCGCCACGATCTGCACGCCGGGCCGGTGTTCGCGCAGGTAGCGGCCCACTCCCATGAGGGTGCCGGTGGTGCCCAGCCCCGCCACGAAGTGGGTGATCCCCGGCAGGTCGGCGAGGATCTCGGGCCCGGTGGTCTCGTAGTGGGCCCGGGCGTTGGCCGGGTTGCCGTACTGGTACAGCATCACCCATTCGGGGTGGGCCGCGGCCATCTCCTTGGCGACGCGGACGGCCTCGTTGGAGCCGCCCGCGGCTTCGGAGAAGTGGACCTCGGCGCCCCACATGGCCAGCAGCTGCTTGCGCTCGGCGGAGGTGTTCTCCGGCATGACGCAGACCATGCGGTAGCCGCGCAGCTTGGCGACCATGGCCAGCGAGATGCCGGTGTTCCCCGACGTCGGCTCCAGGATGGTGCAGCCCGGGGAGAGCAGCCCGTCCTTCTCGGCCTGTTCGATCATGAAGAACGCGGCGCGGTCCTTGATCGAGCCGGTGGGGTTGCGGTCCTCCAGTTTCGCCCAGAGCCGGACCCGCGGCGAGGGCGAGAGCCGGGGCAGGCCGACGAGCGGCGTGCCGCCGAGGGAGTCGAGCAGGGAGTCGTAGCGCATGTGCGGCCTAGCGGCTTCCGCCGGCCACGGCCGGCAGGATCGTCACGTTGTCGCCGTCGGAGAGCTCGGCCTCCAGACCGCCGACGAAACGCACGTCCTCGTCGTTGAGGTAGACGTTGATGAAGCGGCGCAGCTTGCCATCGTCCACCAGGCGCCCGGCGATGCCGGGGTAGCGGCTGTCCAGGTCGGCGAACAGCTTGCCGAGGGTGTCGCCGGAACCCTCGACGACCTTGGCGTCGCCGGTCAGGTTGCGCAGGATGGTCGGGATGCGGACCTCGATGGCCATGAAGGTTTCTCCGTTAGCGGTCGTTGGTGTGCGTTCATTGCCAACAGGGGGCGCGCGGTGCCCATTCCTGGGCGCCGCCCCGTGTGGTGTGGAACCTACGGGGCGGTCGCGGCGCCGTCGCCGGGCCCGGTGACCTCCACCGGTTCCTCGGTGACCTGGCCGTCGACGATCCGGTAGGAGCGGAACTCGACGGTGTCGGGCTCGCGCGTGGACACGAGCACGTAGTGGGCGCCCGGCTCGGACGCGTAGGAGACGTCGGTGCGCGAGGGGTAGGCCTCGGTCGCGGTGTGGGAGTGGTAGATCACGACGGGTTCCTCGTCGCGGTCGTCCATCTCCCGCCAGACCTTGAGCTGTTCGAGGGAGTCGAACCGGTAGAAGGTCGGCGACCGTTCGGCGTTGACCATCTCGACGAGGCGTTCGGGGCTGTCGGAGCCCTCGGGTCCGGCCACGACGCCGCACGCCTCGTCCGGGTGGTCGCGGCGGGCGTGTGCGACGATCCTGTCGTAGATCGCGCGATCAATCCTCAGCATGTCTCCAGAGTACCTACATCCGGTTCCCTACCAACCAAATGGGTATTGTTGGCGGGCGGCGGGGGTACGCGGCGGCCCGGGGCTGGTGGGGGCAGTCTCATCCGGCCCACCCGGCACGGATTAGGCTCGTGCGCATGAGCGAGGACAGCAGCAGCGCGCTGCTCACCGACCACTACGAACTGACGATGCTCCAGGGGGCGCTGCACAGCGGAGCCGCCGCGCGCCACTCGGTGTTCGAGATGTTCGCCCGGCGGCTGCCGGAGGGGCGCAGGTACGGGGTCGTGGCCGGAACGGGCCGCTTCCTGGAGCTGCTGGAGCGGTTCCGGTTCGGCACGGAGGAACTCGACTTCCTGTCCGACAACGGGGTCGTGGACGAGCGCACCGTGGAGTGGCTGGCCGATTACCGGTTCTCGGGCAACGTGTGGGGCTACGGCGAGGGCGAGGCGTACTTCCCCGGGTCGCCGATCCTTGTGGTGGAGGCCTCCTTCGCCGAGGCCGTGCTCCTGGAGACCCTGGCCCTGTCGGTGTACAACCACGACAGCGCGATCGCCTCCGCCGCGACGCGGATGGCGGTGGCGGCGGGCGGTCGGCCGCTGATCGAGATGGGGTCGCGGCGCACGCACGAGCGGTCCGCGGTCGCCGCGGCCCGCGCCGCCTACGTCGCGGGGTTCGCCACCTCCTCCAACCTGGAGGCCGGGCGCTCCCACGGCGTGCCGACAGGCGGGACGGCGGCGCACGCGTTCACTCTGCTGCACGACAGCGAGCGGCACGCGTTCAAGGCCCAGTTGGAGTCCCTGGGCGGCGGGACGACGCTGCTGGTGGACACCTACGACGTGGAGCGCGCGGTGCGCACCGCCGTGGAGCTGGCCGGTCCCGGGCTGGGCGCGGTGCGGATCGACTCGGGTGACCTGGCCGCCCACGCCGGGCGCGTGCGGGCGCAGCTGGACTCCCTGGGCGCGACGGACACCCGCATCGTGGTGACCGGGGACCTGGACGAGCACTCCATCCAGGCCCTGGCGGTGGCGCCGGTGGACGGCTACGGGGTGGGCACCTCCCTGGTGACCGGTTCGGGCGCGCCGACGGTGTCCCTGGTGTACAAGCTGGTGGCGCGGGCGCGCGGCCTGGAGGAGGACGCGCCGCTGGAGCCGGTGGCCAAGCGCTCGGTGGGCAAGCCGAGCCGGGGCGGGCGCAAGTGGGCGGTGCGGCGCCTGGATGACAAGGGAACGGCTGTGGCCGAGGAGGTCTACCCCCATCCGCCGTCCCCGCAGGTGGGGACGCGCCCGCTGCTGCGGCCGCTGGTCACCGACGGCGTGGTGGTGGGCCACGAGAGCGTGCACGAGGCCCGGGAGCGGCACCGGGCGACGGTGGCGGAGCTGCCCGAGGAGGCCCTGCGGATGTCGCGTGGCGAGGCCGCGCTGCCGACGGTGTTCCACTAGAGGGTGTTCCGCGGGGGCCTGCGCATCAGCGAGCGGCCGTCCGGGCGGTCCCGCGCAGGGCGGTCCGCGCGGGTCAGCCGGACGGCGGTACACGGGCCCGGGCGGATCCGACGACGACGGAAAGGGGTGCCGTTGTGAGGGCGCTCATCGTGGTGGACGTGCAGAAGGACTTCTGCGAGGGAGGGAACCTGGGGGTGGCGGGCGGAGCCAGCACCGCGGCCGCCGTCACCGAGTACGCCCGTGCGAGCGGCTACGACCACGTGGTGGCCACGCGCGACTTCCACATCGACCCGGGAGGGCACTTCTCGGAGGAGCCCGACTTCGTGGACAGCTGGCCGCGCCACTGCGAGGCGGGCACGCCGGGGGTGGAGTTCCATCCCGGCTTCGACGCCTCGCTGGCCGAGGAGGTCTTCGACAAGGGGCACTACACGGCCGCCTACAGCGGCTTCGAGGGTGTGGCCGGGGAGGGCGAGGTCACGCTGGGCTCGTGGCTGCGCGAGCGCGGGGTGGACGAGGTGGACGTGGTGGGCATCGCCATGGACCACTGCGTGAAGGCGACCGCCCTGGACGCGGTGGCCGAGGGCCTGCGCACGCGGGTGCTGCTCGGGCTGACCGCCGGGGTGTCGCGCCCGACCGTGGACGCGGCGCTGGAGCGGCTGCGCGAGGCGGGCGTGGAGCTGGAGGGCGAG
>ANAW01000224.1:0-18199 GCA_000340945.1 Nocardiopsis synnemataformans DSM 44143
CGCGCTCGGACCCGGCCGCCAGGACCGCGTCGATCCGCGCCGGGTCGGCCATCAGCTCCTCGTAGCGGTCGCGCTTGGGGCCGAGCTCGGTGTTGATCGCCTCGAACAGCTCGTTCTTGAGGTCGCCCCAGCCCATGCCGCCCGCCTCCAGGCGCTTGCGCACCTCGGAGACCTTCTCGGCGTCGGCGAAGTGCGTGAGCAGCTGGAAGGGCACCGAGCTGTCGGGGTCCTTGGGGGCCTCGACCGGCGTGGAGTCGGTGGGGATGCGGCGGACGGCCTTCTTGAGCTTGTTCTCCGGCAGGAAGAGCGGGATGTGGTTGTCGTAGGACTTGCTCATCTTGCGGCCGTCGACGCCGGGCAGGATGCTCGCGTCGCTGTCGTCGATGACGCCCTTGGGGACGGGGAAGCTGTAGGCCCCGCCGAAGCGGTGGTTGAAGTACCCGGCGATGTCGGCGGTGTACTCGATGTGCTGGGACTGGTCGCGGCCCACGGGGACGTGGGTGCCCTCCATGACGAGGATGTCGGCGGCCATGAGGATGGGGTAGTTGTACAGCCCCATGTTGATCCCGGCGTCCAGGTCGGTGATCCCGGCCTCGTTGTTGCGGTCGCGGGCGGCCTTGTAGGCGTGCGCGCGGTTCATGAGGCCCTTGGGGGTCAGGGCGCTCAGGATGGTGGTGAGCTCGAAGGTCTCGGGCACCCGGGACTGCTGGTAGACGATCGTCCGCTCGGGGTCGAGCCCGCACGCGAGCCAGGTGGCAGCGCCTGACCGGATGCTGTGGCGGAGCTCGTCGGCGTCCTTGATGGTGTTGAGCGCGTGGTAGTCGGCGATGAAGTAGTAGGTGTCGTAGGCCGTGGCCGCGCTCAGGGCGGGCTTGATCGCGCCGATGTAGTTGCCCAGGTGGAAGTCGCCGGTGGGCTTGATCCCGGTCAGGTACGTGTTCGCTGCCATGGTGCCAAGCGTAGCGGCGGCCGGGCCCGCGCACGGTCGCGGCCACGCTCCGGGCGGGAGGCGGCCCGCGCCGCGGGGCCGCCGCCGCGTCAGGCGCGGAAGGCGGCCCAGTGCTCGACCATGCGCTGGGCCTGGCCCGTGGTGAAGTGGGTCATGCAGGCGTCGTCGCTGTAGTTCATGAAGTTGGTGACGGGGTCCTCGCCCTTCTGCTCGGGGCAGGTGTCGCGGTCCTCGGGGCAGCCGGAGGCGGCCTCGCGCTCGTACGCGGTGTCGTCCACGTAGTCGCCGGGCGAGGAGCAGCCGTTCTGGAACGTGTGGAAGAGGCCGAGCCAGTGGCCGACCTCGTGGGTGCCGGTGTGGCCGAGGTTGAACCGGTCGCGGTCGCCGCCGGGCAGGGTGTCGTGGGCGATCACCACGCCGTCCTGTTCGGGCGCCTCCTCGTAGTCCTGGGGGAAGGAGGAGTAGCCGAGCAGGCCGGTGCCCAGGTTCGAGGTGTAGATGTTGAGGGTTCCCGCGTCGCCCTGGCGCAGTTCGGCGCGGGCGGTGTCGCGGTGCTCGGCGAAGCTGGTGAACCACTCGTCGTTGACCGTGCGGGTGACCTCGCTGAGCTCGAAGCGGAAGCCGGTGTCGACGGGTTCGGCGCTGCCCGCGGCCCCGGCCCGCCGGGCGGCCTCGGCGGCCTGGGCCGGGTCCGCGGCGGTGTCGCCGCCGTAGGCGGCGTTGAGGACGTCGACCTGCCGCTGGACGCGTTCGTCGCTGACCTCGCCGCTGCCGTCCTCGGCGGAGATGACGTGCACCACGACCGGGACGGTGTGGGGCGGCTGGAGTTCCTGTCCCCGCAGGGGCACGAGTGCCTCCTGGAGCCGCTGTTCGTAGAGGGCGGCCTGACGCGGCGTCACCTCGCTGCCGCCGGGGGGCCGGGCGGCAGCATCGGGGTCGGTGACCCTGGCGGCGCCGGGCAGGCAGGGCTCCAGCGCTTCGGACTCCCCCGGCGCCAGCTGGGCGCGCGAGGAGTCGGTTCCGACGGTGCCGGGCGCCGTGACCGTGACCATTCCGGCCAGGGCGAACCCGCACATCAGCAGTCCGGTGCAGAGCGCGGCTGAGCCGCCGCGAGAGCTGTGTCCACTCATCTCACACAAGGTAATGAAGCGGACACGTAGTGCTTATGGGACATGCGTGAGCTTGCGAAGTGTTTGCCCGTTTCGGGCGGGCTATCGCCCGCCGACGGCCCAGACGCGGATCTTGGCGATCCGCTCGCGGATCTGCGTCGGGGTGGCCTGCGCGACCGGCGGGGCNGCGCAGCTCGTTGTGGATCACCCCGTGCGGCTTGCCGGTGCGGTGGTGCCAGGCGCCCACGAGACCGCTCAGCTCGCGGCGCAGGTCGGCCAGCACCTGGTGGGTGGGTCCCTCCTCCTCGGCGGGCTCCTCCACCTTGCGGGTCCTGATCTCACTCGCCTTGAGGTCGGCCTTGCGCTTGCGCAGGAGCTGGGAGACCTGCTGCGGGTCGAGCAGGCCGGGCAGGCCCAGGAAGTCCTCCTCCTCGGTGGACCCCGGCACGCCGCCGTACTCGGCACCGTCGTAGAGGGCGCGGTCGAACTCCGCCGCCGACTCCATGGTCTCGAAGGGCAGCTCCTCCCCCGCGTCGGGGGTGTCCCGCTTCTTGTTGGCCTCCCGGAGCAGGTCGTCCTCCGGGTACTCGTCGCCCTCCGCCGGGGTCCGGTCGAGCACGTGGTCGCGCTCGCGCTCCATCTCGCCCGCGTACTCCAGCAGGGTGGGCACGGAGGGCAGGAAGACCGACGCGACCTCGCCTCGCTGGCGCACGCGCACGAAGCGGCCGATGGCCTGGGCGAAGAACAGCGCGGTGCTGGTGGAGGTCGCGTACACGCCCACCATCAGCCGGGGCACGTCCACGCCCTCGGAGACCATGCGCACCGCGACCATCCAGCGGTCGTCGCCCACGGCGAACCGGGAGATCTTCTTGGAGGCCCCGGGGTCGTCGGACAGGATGACCGTTGCGCCCTTGCCGGTGATCTGGCGCAGGATGCGCGAGTAGGCGCGGGCGTTCTCGTGGTCGCTGGCGATGACCAGCGCCCCCGCGTCCGGGTGGGTCTTGCGGACCTCGGTCAGTCGGCGGTCGGCGGCCTGGAGCACGCGCTTGATCCAGTCGCCCTTGGGGTCCAGGGCGGCCCGCCACGCCTGGGAGAGCGCGTCCTGCGTGAGGGGCTCCCCCAGCCTGGCGGCGAGCTCGTCGCCCGCGCGGGTGCGCCAGCGCATCTCGCCGGAGTAGGCCATGAAGATGACGGGGCGCACGACCCCGTCGGCCAGGGCGGGCCCGTACCCGTAGCTGTAGTCCCAGGAGCAGCGGCGCACCCCGGCGCCGTCCTGGACGTAGTCGACGAAGGGGATGGGGTTGATGTCGGACCGGAAGGGGGTTCCGGTCAGGGAGAGGCGCCGCGCCGCCGGGTCGAAGGCCTCGCGGGCCGCGTCGCCCCAGGACAGGGCGTCCCCGGCGTGGTGGACCTCGTCGAAGATGACGAGGGTCCTGCGCGCCTCGGTCCGGTTGCGGTGCAGCATCGGGTGGGCGGCGACCTGGGCGTAGGTGACGGCCACGCCGACGTACTGGCGGCCCAGGGCGCCCTGCCCGTTGCGGAAGTCGGGGTCGATGGCGATGCCGAACCGGGCGGCCGCCTCGGCCCACTGCTTCTTGAGGTGGTCGGTGGGGCACACGATGGTGATGGCGCGCACCGTGTGCCGGTGGAGGAGTTCGCTGGCCAGGGTGAGGGCGAAGGTGGTCTTGCCCGCACCGGGGGTGGCCACGGCGAGGAAGTCCCGGGGTTCCCGGCGGAAGTACTCGTCGAACGCCTCCCGCTGCCATGCGCGAAGGCCTCTGAGCCGGTCCTCCGTCGTGGTCTGCGTCACCGTCATACTGCGAACCGTCCCCCGTTACTCACCCCCATGAGGTTAGCGGGCACCGTGGACCGTTCCGGGAGCCTGGCCAGTGGCGCCGCGCACACGGCGTGTCCCAGGCCCCGGAGAGGCCACCGGTCCCCGCCGGTCCCCCCGTCGTCCACAGGCGCCCCGGACTACCCGCCGGACCCGCTCCCGGACTCCGCGCCGCCCCCGGTCTGGGCGCCCTCGACGTCGACGGCGCCGTCGTTGAAGGGCATGTGCGGCGAGAGCGCCGGGAAGGCGAAGAACCACAGCAGCAGGGCGGCGCCCGCCGCGAGGCCGAGCGCCAGGATGAGCTTGGAGACCCACGGACCGGGCAGGACGCGCCAGATCAGACCGTACATTCGCTTTCCTTACTCGCTAGGCCTCGGGGGCCATGTGGGCGATCGAGTCGGGCATCCCCTCGGACTTGGGCGTGGTCTCCACCAGCTCCGCCCAGACGATGAGGCGGTGCGTGTTGTTCAGCTTGGGCGCGCACGTGGTGAGGGTGAGCAGGGACCTGCCCGGCTCCTCGTCGGTCGCGTCGTCGAACGGGTCCGGCTCGATCACCCACACGTCGGTGGGCAGGACCGTCTCGTCGCGGAAGACCTCGTAGGTGTAGAAGTTCTCACCGTCCTCCAGCACCATGACGTCGCCGTTCTGGAGCAGGTCCAGGTCCCAGAACAGGCCCGGGGTGCGGTGGGCGGCGACGGCGTAGTTGCCCTCCCCGCCGGGGGCGCTGGGGTACTCGGTGTAGTGGCCCGGGCTGTAGCGGATGTCGTCCTGGGTGGTGCCGTTGACCACCACCCAGTCCAGGTCCAGGCTCGGCACGTACAGGCGGCTGTCGGCGCTGCCCGGCAGGGGCTCCGAGTCCGGACCGGCCTCCGCGGCCGCCTGGTCGGCGGACCAGGTCTCCTCCAGCCCCTGGGCCAGGTCCTGCTGTTCGCGGTCGGTCTCCCACTGGGAGCCGTACACCTCGTAGCCGGCGTAGAAGAGCATGAGCAGCCCGGCGGTCAGCATGATCTCGCCGAAGAACCGGACGACGCCGCGCACGACGTCGCCGGGGGTGGCCCTGGGCTTGGGGCGGCGCCGACGGCCGCCGGGGGCCCGCCGTCCACGCCCCTCCCCGCGCCCGGGCCGGGAACCCTCGTGGAACTGCCGTTCAGTTGTGGACACCAATACGACCTACTCCTGTGGACGCTTCCGTGTGCACCCGTCCCCTATCTGAGGGGGACGACCAGCGGGACTCCGGTACGCGGGTGCGGTAGGACTTCGACCTCGTGCTGGTAGACGGAGCTGAGCAGCGACGCGGTGAACACGTCGGCGGGGGAGCCCTGAGCGGCGACCCGCCCTCGGGAGAGTATCGCCACACGATGGGCGTAGGCTGCCGCAAGCCCCAAATCGTGCAGGACCACGATAACCGCACCGCCGCGCTCCGCGAGTTGGGAAGCCAGATCCAGTACGAGTTCCTGGTGCCGGATGTCCAGGGCGGCGGTCGGCTCGTCCAGCAGGAGCAGCTGGGTGCCCTGGGCCAGGACGCGGGCGAGCATCACCCGCGCCCGCTCGCCCCCCGACAGCGTGGGGAAGCGCCGTTCGGCCAGGTCGGACACGCCCGTGCTCTCCATCGCGGCGGTGGTGAGGGCGTCGTCCTCGGCCGCGGTGACCAGCCCCGCCCAGGGGGCGCGGCCCATGGCCACGATCTCGGCGACGGGGAACGGGAAGCTGACCGCCGCCTCCTGGGGCAGGACCGCGCGGCGCAGCGCCAGCTCGGGGGGCGTCCAGTCGGCGAGCGGGCGGTCGTGGAGGCGGACGGTCCCGGCGTCGGCCTCCCCCCGGCCGGACGCTACGGCTGCGTCCCCGGAGAGAGCGGCGAGCAGCGTGGACTTGCCCGCTCCGTTGGGCCCGACCAGGGCCAGCAGCTCCCCGGCCCGCACGGTGAGGTCGACCCCGTCGAGCAGGGCGCGGCCGCCCCGGCGGACGGTGACGCCCTCGGCCCGGAGGATCTCGCCGCCGGGCGGGACGGGAACGGGGCGCGCGGGCGGCCGGTACAGGGGGGAGGCCGCGGCGGCGACCCGCCGCCGCAGTCGGACGAGGGCGCTCACGACCAGCCTCCTTGCCGGGCACGGGTCCGGTACAGCAGGTAGAAGAAGAACGGTCCGCCCAGGGCCGCGGTGACCACGCCCAGCGGGATCTCGGCGGGGGCCGCGACGGTGCGGGCGAGCAGGTCGGCGGCGAGCAGGAGCAGGCCGCCGCCCAGAGCGCTGGCGGGCAGCAGGACCCGGTGGCCGGGGCCGGTGACCATGCGGATGATGTGCGGGACGACCAGGCCCACGAAGGAGACGATCCCGGCGAAGGCGACGGCGGCCGAGGTCAGCAGGGCCATGGCGCAGATGAGGACCAGCCGGGTGCGCTCCACGTCCACGCCCAGGTGGCGCGCGGGCCCCTCGCCGAGGGCGAGCAGGTCCAGGCGGCGCGCGTGGAAGGGGATGACGCACAGCCCGAGCAGCAGGCACGGGGTGATGGCGCCGACCTTGGACCAGGTGGCGGTGGAGACGCTGCCGAGCTGCCAGAAGGTGATGGTCTGGATCTCGGCGTCCTGGGAGAAGTTGGTCATCAGGCCGATGGCCGCACCGGCGATCGCGTTGACGGCGATACCGGTGAGCAGCAGGGTGACGACCTCGGTACGTCCGCGCGAGCGCGCGAAGACGTACACGAACAGGGTGGTGGCCAGGCCGAATACGAAGGAGGAGGCGATGATCGTCCAGTGGCCGAGGACGGTCAGGCCGGTGAAG
This sequence comes from Nocardiopsis synnemataformans DSM 44143, assembly GCA_000340945.1. Classification (GTDB taxonomy): domain Bacteria; phylum Actinomycetota; class Actinomycetes; order Streptosporangiales; family Streptosporangiaceae; genus Nocardiopsis; species Nocardiopsis synnemataformans. The sequence goes on from ANAW01000224.1 coordinate 6,670, forward strand.
ATGACGGCGATCGCGCCGACGGCCGCGCCGGAGGAGACGCCGATGACGCCGGGTTCGGCCAGGGGGTTGCCGAAGACGCCCTGCATCATGGCGCCCGCCGCGCCCAGGGCGGCGCCGACCATGACGGCGAGGACGACGCGGGGCAGGCGCACGTCCCACAGGACGGTGTGGCCGATCCGGTCGGGCGGGGTGCCCGCCTCCAGGCCGAGGGCCTGCAGGAGCGAGGCCGCGACCTGCCCGGCCGGGATGGGATAGGCCCCGGCCCCCGCGGCGACGACCGCGACCGCGACGAGGCCGCAGGCGAGCGAGGCGAGCAGGAGTGCGGCGCGCAGGCGGCGCAGGGCGCGCCGGTCCCGGGGCGCTGTCGGGGAGGGTGGATCTGCTGGGGCGGTTGGTTCGGTCGGGGCGGCTGGTGCGGCTGCGGGAGGGATGGACGCGGCCGGTGTGTCCGGTGCGGCTGGGGTGACCGGGGCGAGTGCGGAGGGGGCGTCCGCGGTGGCCGATGTGGCCCAAGTGTCCGGTGCGGCTGTGGCAGGGGCGGGTTCGGAGGGGATGGTCCCGCCCGGATCGGGGGAGGGCGTGCCGGCGGCCGTCCGGGCGGCCCCCTCGGGGAGGCTTCGGGCGCCGTCGCCCGCGACGCCGTCCGCGGGCCTGCCGGGAGCGGTCACTGCCCCTCCTCCCCCGCGCCGACGGCGGCGAGTTCGTCGGCCAGGGCGGCGACGACCTGCGGGGTGCGGGGGCCGAAGTTGAGCAGGACGCCGTCCTCGAAGTCGATGACGGCGCGCGCGGCCCCGGCCGGGGTCTGGGCGACGCCGGGGATCTGGACGAGCCCCTCGATCCCGCCGACCGACTCCAGCCCCTTGGTCATCACCAGGAGCACGTCGGGCTGGGCGGCGATCAGCGCCTCGGTGGTGATGGGGGTGAAGGGCGTGGTCAGGCCCATCTCGACCCCCGCGTCGCGGGCGCCGATCTCGGCCAGCATGGCGTCGGCCCCGGAGCCGGGTCCGCCCAGGAGGTAGACCCCGGCGGTACCGCGCAGGTAGAGGAAGGCGACGAGGGGGTCGCCGCTGACCGCGGTGGAGTCGGCGCGGACCCCGGCCATCTGCTCGCGCGTGCGTTCGGCCAGGGCCGTGCCGCTGGCCGGGACGCCGAGGGCCTCGGCCACGCGCTCGAAGCGCGGGTACATCTCGTCGACGGACCAGGCCTCCTCCACGATGACGACGGGGACGCCGGAGTTCTGGATCTGCTCGATGGCCTCGGGCGGCCCGGTCTGGGTGTCGGCGAGGACGACCGTGGGTTCCAGGGACAGCACGCTCTCGGCGGAGACCTCGTGCGCCTCGCTGACCGCGGGCAGGTCGGCGGCCTCCTCGAAGGTGGCGCCGACGTCGCGGCCGACGACGTTGTCGCCGAGGCCCAGGGTGAAGACGATCTCGGCGAGGCTGCCGGTGAGCGGGAGGACGCGGCTGGCGTCGGTGACCTCGACCTCCTCGTACTCCAGGGGGTCAGAGCTGGTGCGGTAGGGGTCCAGGACCACCGAGTCGACGGTGACGGGAAGGTCGGGCACCGCGGGTCGGTCCAGGATCTGGAGGCGGTTCTCGGCGAGGTCGGGGATGCCGGGCGCGTCGCCGGAGGCGGCGGGGTCCTCGCCTCCGGACGCGCCTCCGGTGCACCCGGCCAGGGCGAGCGCGAGCGCGCAGGCGGCGGCGAGGGCGCGGGGGACGGCGGGGCGGGCGCGGAGGGCGGTGGGCCGGGCGCGGAGGGCGGTGGGCCGGGGGACGGCGGGGCGGGAATCAGCGGAGCGGGGGGCAGCGGAGCGGGAGCGTTCGCGCGGGAGGGGCCGGGGGACGGTGTGGGGCATGGCGGTCGCTTTCGGGGTTCCGTGTGCCGGGGGCACGGGCGGTGTCGCCGGGAGAGCGGGACGCGACAACGCTTTTTATGACACCTCGTCATCATCTTGACAAGCCCGATGGTTCGGTGTTCAACTGTTCCGGCGCGAACTTCAGGTTAGGTAAGGCTCACTTCGCAAAGGTAAGCATAACCTCACTTAAGTTCCCCTCACGCGGGTGGTGGACCCCGACCGAACCCGCACGAACGCGAAGGCCCCCGATGCAAGCAGCGCTTTCCCCCCGCCCGAGGAACGGGCGGCGCCGCGGGCTCGTCCCGCCCCTGGTCCTCACCGCCGCGGTGGTCCTGTCCGCCCCGGCGGCACTCGCCCAGCCCGTCCCCGACCCGCCCCCCGGCCGGGATCCGGCCCACCCCCGCGTCACCACCGTGGACCGGACCCGGGGGCTCGACCCCGGGGGCGACACCGTCACCGTCTCCGGGATCGGGCACGAACCCGGCTCCCTGCTGGAGGCCGCCACCTGGGCCGTCCCGGCCGGGGAGGGCGCCGAGTCCGCCGGGGCCGGAGCGGTCGCCGACACCGGAAACACGGTGACCGTCGAGGTCGACGAGCGCGGCGTCTTCAGCCTCAGTCTGGCCACCGGCACCGGATTCGCCGCCGACGCCGGTCTGGACGCCTCCGGCGCCCCCTTCGAGGTGCGCCTGGTGGAGGTCGGCCCCGATCCGGACGGCCCCGTTCCGGACGGCGACGGACCCGCCGAGGACGCTCCCCCGGACCCTGGGGCCGACGCGGACGCGGAGCCCTCCGAGGAGGACCGCGCCACCGCGGAAACGACCGACGCGGCCGACGCGGACACGGCCGCCCCGGCCACCGGCGCCCGGGGCGGGGACACCGCCCGGCAGGCTCCGGAGGTCCTCGCCGGACCGGGCAGGAGCGCCCCGGTGTCCCTGCCCGCGGCACCGGCCCCCGGCGCGGTCGTCGGCCGGGTCCCGGTGGCCTTCTCCGCCCCCGCTCCGCGGGCCGAGCCCGGAACCAGCCCGCAGAACCGGCCGCAGGCGCAGGCAGCCGCACCCGGGGCCCCCGTGCCCCGCGAGCCGGGCGACCCGACCCTGAGCGTGTCCAGGACCAGCGGGCTCGACCCCGAGGGCGAGACCGTCACGGTCACCGGCTCCGGATACGACACCGCCAAGGGGATCTACGTGGCCCTGTGCGACACCAGCGGTGCCGGGCCCGACCAGGCGCCCAGCCCGTGCATCGGCGGCGTGGACATGGAGGGGTCCAGCGGCGCCTCGGTCTGGGTCTCCAGCAACCCGCCGCCCTACGGGGAGGGCCTGGCCGTCCCCTACACGGGCAGCGGCACCGACGGCGGGTTCAGCGTCGAGCTGAGGGTCAGGGCCAGCGACGAGAACACCGACTGCGCCGATCCCGGGACCGAGTGCGCGGTGGTCACGCGCAACGACCACACCCGCTCCAGCGACCGCGGCCAGGACGTGTTCGTCCCCGTCTCCTTCGGCGGCGGCTCCGGTGACGGAGGGGGTTCCGGGGACTCCGGCGGCTCAGGAGACTCCGGGGGCTCAGGGGACTCGGGAGGCAGCGGGTCCGGCGGTGGCTCGGGCGGTACCGGTGGCGGCGGAACCGGCGGGAACCCGGAAAGCGGTTCCGGCCCCCTGCCCCGTACCGGCAGCGCGCTGTACGGCCTGGTCCTGGCCGCCGCGGTCGCCGTCCTGACCGGCGCCGCCGCACTGGCCGCCACCCGCCGCCGAGCCCGGGGAGCCCCCACGGACACGGCCTGATCCCGCGGCCTCCGCCAAGGCCTCCGCGCGGGGGCTCTCCCGGAGGCCGCTCGGGAAGCCTCTTCCCGGTCCTCGGAAGTCCTTCGGGAAGCCCCGCCGGGCCCCTGCCACAGCGGCCCTTCCAGGGGAGCCCCCTCTGAGGAGCCCGTCCGGGAAGCCGCCTCCCGGAGGGCGCCTCCGAGGCCCCTGGGAGGGCTCCTCTAAGAGCCACGGCAGATCCGACAGCGCGATCCCTCCGGGAGGTCCGGCCAGGAAGCCTCCCCGGAGGCATCCAGAGGAGTCCGTCCGAAAGGTCTCCGCCGGAAAGCCTCCGCGGAGTCCTCCCCTTCCCCCGGCCACCGTGCCCGTCCGTCCCCCGGCGGGCACGGCGCGGAAACCGCGGGGGCCGCGCCGAACCCCCGTTCGGCACGCCGCCGCGACGCCCCGACCACCCCCTCGCCCCAGGCGCACCCCACCGCTCCCGCTCCGCAGGGGTCCGCCGCACCACAGGCCCCGACAGTCGCCGGGGTCCCACCATCACCATCCCCCTCACAGATTGGACCGACGATGACCACCACCCCGACCCGAGGGAGCACGGCACCGGGCGGACTCCGCCGGGCGCTGCGCCTCCTCACCGCCTACGCGGGCGCGGCCGCCCTGGGCGGCACGTTCGCCGTGGCCGCCGCCCCGGCCGCCTCGGCCGACGAGGTGCTTCCCCTCTCCGGAGGCTCCGCCTCCTGGGGCGTGAAGGAGTCCTTCCGCAACTACGTGGGCAGCCCGATCGCGCACGGCGGCTACGAGGCCTCCGACGGGGCGGCCCTCCTGGCCGACGGCGCCGTCGACTTCCCCACCGCCGGGGGCACGGTCTCCAAGGAGGACGCCTCCGGTGACGTGAGCTTCTCCGGAACGGTCGTCTTCACCGGCCACGACTACGGACGGGGCCCCGTTCTGGAGGTGCGCGTCTCCGACCCCCGTGTGGTGTTCGAGGGCGACACCGCCACGGTCTTCGCCAGCATCACCAGCCGCGAGTTCGGCGGCGCCAACCCCAACCTGCCCCCGGGCGACCTGGTCGAGTACGGCGAGGTCGCGGTCACCGAGCTGACCGGCGCCGAGGTGGCCGTGGAGGGCGAGGAGATCGCCTTCACCTCCGCGGCGGGCGCGCTGCACCCCGACGCGGTCGAGCCGTTCGCGGGCTTCTACGCCGCGGGCGCCCCGATGGACCCGTTCTCCTTCACCGCCGGGATCGACGACGTCACCGACCCGGGCGGCCCCGGTGAGCCGGTGCACGACCCGCTGGTCACGGTGACCCCGACCAGCGGCCTGGACCCCGCGGGCGACACCGTCACCGTCGAGGGCACGGGCTTCCGCCCCGGCCGGGGCGTCTACGCGGCCCTGACCGCCGCCCCGCGGTCCGACGACTCCTACCCGGCCCACCACACCGGCGCGGTGTGGCTGCGCGGGGCCGACGCCCCCGGCGAGGACGGCTCCTTCAGCGCCGAACTCCAGGTGGCCGGCTCCTACGAGACGGACGGCACCGTCCACGACTGCGCCCGGACGCAGTGCTACGTCGCGGTGTTCAACGACCACACCGACATCGCCAACCGCGACCAAGACGTGTGGACGCCGGTCTCCTTCACCACCGTGGAGGAGCCCACCGAGGAGCCCACGGACCCGACCGACCCGAGCGGGGAGCCGACCGACCCCGCCGAGGGGCCGCTCACCGTCCACAACGGCCGCGCGGACTGGGGCGTCAAGGAGTCCTTCCGCGACTACATCACCGGCAACATCGCCCAGGGCGAGATCACGGCCCGGGACGGAGCCGGCGAGAACGAGGACGGGACCTTCGCGTTCACCGACGGCAGCGGTGAGGTGGACCTGTCCGCGTCCACCGCCGACATCGCGTTCGAGGGCACCGTGCTCTTCGAGGGCCACGTCCACGACGGCGCCGACCCGCTGCTGAGCATGACGGTCAGCGACCCGCGCGTGACCATCGACGGCGCGGCGGGCGTGCTGTACGCCGACGTGACCAGCAAGCCGCTGAGCGGGGAGGACACGGTGGTCTACGAGGACGTGGCGCTCGCCGACCTGGACCTGGACGGTGTGGACTACACGCTGGAGGAGGGCGTCCTGAGCTGGGAGCCGATCCCCGCGACCCTGACCGCCGAGGGCGTGCCCGCGTTCGCGGACTTCTACGCCGCCGGGGAGCGGCTCGACCCGGTCGCGCTGACCGTGAGCGTGGACGAGGAGGTCCAGGTTCCGGGCGGGGGCGGCGACGGAGACGGCGACCCCACGCCCGGCCCCGGTGACGGGGACGGCGGCGACACCCCGGGCCTGCCCAACACCGGTGTCGCACTGGCCGGTCTGCTGACCGCGGCCGCGGTGGCCGTCGGCGCGGGCGGCGCGGCGGTGTACGCGGCCCGCAGGCGCGGTCCCGCCACCGACGGGGGCGAGGAGTCCCCGGCCTAGGAACGCCTGACCGGTTCCCGCGGCCTGCGGGACCAGACGGTCCCGCGGACCCCTAGCGCGGGGCCGGTCGGATCCGCCGGGTGGATCCCGGACAGCACGAGGGCCTTGGCACACGCCGTGTGTCAAGGCCTTCGTCGTGCCCGCCGCGCGCGGCGCCCGGGCGCGGCGGGGTCCGCGCCGGACGCGCGGCCGTCCCCTCGGGAGCCGTCGGCAGTCCGGGCGGGAGGACTACTTCATCATCTCCTCGTAGACCTTCTTGCACTCGGGGCACACGGGGAACTTCTTGGGGTCGCGGTTGGGCACCCACACCTTGCCGCACAGGGCGATCACGGGGTCGCCGGTCACGGCGCTCGCGGTGATCTTGTCCTTCTGCACGTAGTGGGCGAACCGCTCCCGGTCCCCGCCGTCGTGGGAGATGTCCGGTTTGGTCTCGCTGTCCGGGAGGACCTTGTTGAAGATGTCCATCGCCATCGTGCCTCACACCTTTCGACGTCTGCGTTCCACGGTATAGGGTGCCGCGCCCCGCCCCGGCTGCTCAGTTCATGGTGGGATCGTCGGGGAAGGTGGACAGGAGCGCCATGTCCCCGCCCTGGCGGCGCAGCACCTGTGACCACAGGCCCTCGGGTGCCGCGGTGAAGACGTCGTCGGCGACCGCGTCGACGACGTACCAGGCCCCCTCGTCGATCTCCCCGGCCAGCTGGCCCGCGCTCCACCCCGCGTAGCCCGCGAAGACGCGGAACGCGCCGAGCGCCCCGCCGAGCACCTGGGCGGGACCGTCGAGGTCGACCACGCCGATCCCGTCCAGGCCCAGGTGCGGGTCCAGGCCCTCCAGCGGGGACCAGCCGGGGGGAGGCTCGCCGGGACCGGCCGCCCCCAGGGCGATGCCGGACCCCAGGCCCACGGGACCCCCGGAGAACATCACCGCCGGCTCGCTGGCGTAGGCGCCCCAGTCGGTGACGACCTCGTCCACGGCCATGCCCAGGGGGCGGTTGAGGATCACCCCGAGGGTGCCGTCGGCGGCGTCGTCCACGACGAACACCACCGAGCGGCGGAAGGAGTCCTCCTGGAGCATGGGGGCGGCCACCAGGAGGCGCCCGGTCTTCGGCTGGTCCATGCCCTCCCACCTACCCCGGCAGCGCCGGGCGGACCGCCGGTGTTTCCAGGCCGTTATGCCTGTCCGGCCGCCTGGCCGCGCTGGGCCACCTCGCGCACGGCCGTGGCCACGTGGTTGGACAGGTCGGAGTGGAACACGCTGGGGATGATGTAGTTGGGGCCCAGCTCGTCCTCGGTGACGACGTCGGCCAGGGCCTCCGCCGCGGCGACCATCATGTCCGAGGTGACGTCGTGGCTCTGGGCGTCCAGCAGGCCGCGGAAGAACCCGGGGAAGACCAGCACGTTGTTGATCTGGTTGGGGTAGTCGCTGCGGCCCGTGGCCACGACGGAGGCGTGCAGGTGGGCCACGTCCGGGTCGACCTCGGGGTCGGGGTTGGCCAGCGCGAAGATGATGGCGTCCTCGTTCATCTCGGCGATGTCGTCGCCGTTGAGGAGGTTGGGGGCCGAGACGCCGATGAAGACGTCCGCCCCGGCCACGGCGCCGCGCAGGTCGCCGCTGTAGCCCTCGGGGTTGGTGTGCTCCGCGATCCACCGCAGGTTGTGGTCGAGGTCCTCGCGTCCGGCGTGCACGGCGCCGTGCACGTCGCTGACGATGACGTCGCGCGCCCCGGCGTGCATGAGCAGCTTGAGGATCGCGGTCCCGGCCGCGCCCGCGCCGGACATGGCGATGCGGACCTCGCCGAGCTTCTTGCCCACCACGCGCAGCGCGTTGCGCAGGGCGGCGAGCACGACGATGGCGGTGCCGTGCTGGTCGTCGTGGAAGACGGGGATATCGAGCAGCTCGCGCAGGCGGGCCTCGACCTCGAAGCAGCGGGGGGCGGAGATGTCCTCCAGGTTGATGCCGCCGAATCCGGGGGCCAGCACCTGGACGGTGCGCACGATCTCGTCCACGTCCTGGGTGTCCAGGGCGATGGGCCAGGCGTCGATGTCGGCGAAGCGTTTGAACAGGGCGGCCTTGCCCTCCATGACGGGCATGGCGGCCTCGGGGCCGATGTTGCCCAGGCCCAGGACCGCGGAGCCGTCGGTGACCACGGCGACGCTGTTGCGCTTGATGGTCAGGCGCCGGGCGTCGTCCTTGTTGGCGGCGATGGCCTGGGAGACGCGGGCGACGCCGGGGGTGTAGGCCATGGAGAGCTCGTCGCGGTTGCGCAGCGGCACCTTGGACTTCATCTCGATCTTGCCGCCCAGGTGCATGAGGAAGGTGCGGTCGCTGACCTTGTGCACGACCACGCCCTCGACGGCGCCCAGGGCGTCGACGATGGCCTGGGCGTGCTCTGTGTCGCGGGCGGCGCAGGTGACGTCGATGCGGATGCGCTCGTGTCCGGCGGCGGCCACGTCCAGCGCGGTGATCATGCCGCCCACCTGCTCGACGGCGTTGGTGAGACTGCCGACCGCACTGCCCCCAGCGTCCAGTTCGAGGCGGACGGTGATGGAGTAGGAAACGCTGGGAAGGGTGGCCACGTGTTGCTCCTTGGCTCTGGCTGGTGTGGTGCGTCCGGGGCGCCCCGCCGGGGCGCTCGCCGGTGCACGGCGCGGCCTGCGCGTGCGCGCGGGACGGGGGGCCGTGTGTCCTGTGCGCGCGGTGCTCGCGCACCGTCACCCGGACCCCGGTTCCGGGCGGGGGCTGACCCGTGACCGAGTCGCCTTACCTTACCTGAGTCAAGCCCCAACCGTCAGCACAAGGTGACAATTACCGCGCTGGTAAAAAATCGCACAAATTACGCCAGCGCGGGGGTGTCATGGCGGACAACGCGCGGGTCGGTTCAGGCGCCCCCGGAGGGGGCGGACGCGCGGTCGCGGGCGGCGCGCACGACGAGGTCCACACAGGTCTCCAGAGACAGCGACACCGCGTCCAGGACCAGGTGGTAGTGGCGGGGGTCGGCGGGGTCGGCGCGGTAGAAGCGCCGCACGTAGGCCGCCCGGGCGCGGTCGTTGTCGTCGAGCAGGCGCGCGTCGGGCGGCTCGTCGGAGTCGGCGCCCGTCCACTCGCCGTGGTCGCCGCTCTCCCACAGCCTGCGCGCCCGGCGCAGGCGCGCGTCGGGGTCGCCGTCCAGGCGCACGTGCAGGGCGCCGGGATGGTCGCGCAGGACGACGGCCCCGGCCCGGCCGAGGACGACGCCGCCCTGCTGGGCCACCTCGCCCAGGACCCGTTCGGTCTGCTCCACGAACTCGTGGTCGTAGAGGAGGCGGCCCTCCTCGTCGGTGGTGCCGATGAGAGCGGTGTCCACGCTGCCGAGGGTGACGGTGGGCAGGCGCGCGGCGCTGGAGAGCAGGCGTTCGAGCCTGCCGGGGGCGCGGTCGTCGCGTTGGAGCACCTCGTCGAGCGAGCAGCCGATGCGGGCGGCCACCGCGCTGGGGACGGCCCGGTCGAGGAAGGCCACGCCGAGCCGGGCGGCGACGGCGGGGCCCACCGCGCTGCCGCCCGCGCCGTAGGTGGCCGAGATCGTGACCACGGGCTCGCCGCGTCTGTCGGGGGTGTCGTCGGTCGCCATGGGGTAAACCTGCCAGGTCCGCGACGGGCCGTGAGCCCGTCTCCTGACGGGGTTGTACCCGCTGTGCGCGGGTTATGTCCGACGCCCCGCACGAGAAGGCCGTACTCCGTGGGAAGGCCGCGGCTCACGGGAGGACCGAGGGCTGCGGGAAAACCCTGGCCCGTGGGAGGACCGAGGCCCGCGGGAGCCCGCGCCGGGTACCCCTGTCGGAACCTCGTCCCGCCGGGTGCGACCCGGCGGGACGAGGCGGTGGGACACGGACGCGCCGACGGCGTCCGGGGACCGACGGGCCACACGGCTCCCCGGCCCCCTACAGACCCCTAGAACAGCGCGGAGGTGAGCTTGCGGCGGGCGGCGGCGACCCGCGGGTCGCCCGGGGGCAGCAGCTCGAACAGGCCGAGCAGGTGGGTGCGCGCCCTGTCGCGGTCCCCGTCGGCGGTACGCCTGACCGTGTCGACGAGGCGGCCGAAGGCGTCCTCGAACCTGCCGCCGTACATCTCGACGTCGGCCGCGGTGGCCTGGGCGGCCACGTCCTCGGGCCGGTCGGCCGCGGCCTGGAGGGCCGCGCCCGCGTCCACGTCCTGGAGGCGGCCCACCAGCCGGACCTGGGCGAGCTTGGCCCGGGACTCGGCGTCGCCGGGGTCGGCCTCCACGGCCTTGGCGTAGACGGCCGCGGCGGCCTCGAAGTCGCCCCTGTCCAGGGCCTCCTGGGCCTCGACGTCCACGGGGCGGCCCTGGGGCTCCTCGGGCTGGGCCGCCTGCGCGCCCTCCGCGCCGGGCTCACCGGTGATGGTGCCGGGGTGCCCCGGGGGCAGCGCGCCCTGCTCCTGGAGGGCGGCGAACGCCTCGACCAGCCAGGCGGTGAGCTGCTCCTCGGTGGCCGGGCCCGCCGGTCCGGGCAGGAGCTGGCCCTGGATCACCACGACGATCATCGGGGTGGTGGGCACCCGCAGGGCCTGGACCAGCTGCGGGCTGGCCTCGCTGTCGACCTTGGCCAGGAACCAGGTGCCGCCGGAGGCCGCTGAGATCTTGTCCAGGGCGTCCTCGACCTGCTTGGACTGCTCGGACCAGCCCGCGAGGACGGCCAGCACGACCGGGGTCGACATCGACCGTTCCAGGACCTGGGCCTGGAAGGTGGCCTCGTCGACGTCGAAGGCGTAGGGGTTGGATCGACCCGCCGACTCCGCCGCGCGCTGTTTGGCCTCGCGTTCCATGGCCGCCTTGCGCGCGCCGAGGTCCACGGCACTGTTCGGTGAAAAGTCCGAAGGCTGCATGACTCCATCCTGCCGTATGCGCGGGCAGGACGTGGACCACCTGTGGACGAGTCGGTCCGGGCGCCCGCGGGGTCTCCGGGGGCGCCGGGGCCTCCCGCGTCGCGGGGCGCCCGGGCGGCGGAGCCCGAGGGGGCGGAGCCCGAGGGGGCGGAGCCCGAGGGGGCGCCGTTCGGGCGCCCCGGGGGGTCACGACGACGGGCAGTACCCCCCCGGGCCCCTCGTTCGGGTCAGAACCGCGGGTCCTCGGTGTAGGTCCCGAACTCCTCCCCCATGGTCGCGCAGATCTCGCCGAGCGTGGCCTCGGCGCGGGCCGCGTCCATGATCAGCGGGATGAGGTTGTCCCCGCCGGAGCGCACGCCCGCCAGGAGGGCGGCCAGGGCGCGGTCCACGACGGCGCCGTCGCGGGCGGCGCGGCGTTCGGCGAGCGCGCGCTTCTGCTCGTGCTCGACCTCGTGGCTGATCCGGAGGATGTCCAGTTCGCCGGAGACGGTGTTGGTGTGGCAGTTGACGCCCACGATCCTCTTGTCGCCCTTCTCCAGTGCCTGCTGGTACTGGAAGGGGGGCTCCGCG
>ANAW01000225.1:0-4339 GCA_000340945.1 Nocardiopsis synnemataformans DSM 44143
GGTCATCGGGCCGATCGCGTGCTCGGCGCCCTCGCCCCCGCCCATGCGCAGGACGTGGGCGAAGATCCGCTCCGCCTCGGCCTCCAGTTCGTCGGTGAGCGACTCCAGGTACCAGGATCCGCCGAGGGGGTCGGCGACGTTGACGATCCCGGTCTCCTCCATGAGGACCTGCTGGGTGCGCAGGGCGATCTCGGCGGACTGCTCGGTCGGCAGCGCCAGGGTCTCGTCCAGGGCGTTGGTGTGCAGCGAGTTCGTGCCGCCCAGGACGGCCGAGAGCGCCTCCACGGCGGTGCGGACGACGTTGTTGTAGGGCTGCTGGGCGGTCAGGGAGACCCCGGCGGTCTGGGTGTGGAACCGCAGCCACTGCGCCTTCTCGGTCCTGGCTCCGTAGACGTCCCGGAGCCAGCGCGCCCAGATGCGGCGCGCGGCGCGGAACTTGGCGATCTCCTCGAAGAAGTCGATGTGCGCGTCGAAGAAGAAGGACAGCCCCGGCGCGAAGGTGTCGACGTCCAGCCCCCGGGACAGGCCGAGTTCGACGTAGCCGAAGCCGTCGGCGAGGGTGAAGGCGAGCTCCTGGGCGGCCGTGGCCCCGGCCTCGCGGATGTGGTAGCCCGACACCGACAGCGGCTTGTACGCGGGGATGTTGGCCGCGCAGTACTCCATGAGGTCGCCGATCAGCCGCAGCTGCGGCTCCGGCGGGGAGAGCCACTCCTTCTGGGCGATGTACTCCTTGAAGATGTCGGTCTGGAGCGTGCCGTTGAGGGTGCGGACGTCCACCCCCTGGCGCTCGGCCGCCACCAGGTACATGCAGAAGGCCGGGACGGCCGGACCGCTGATGGTCATGGAGGTGGTGGTCTCGCCGAGCGGGATCCCGTCGAAGAGCAGGTCCATGTCGGCGACGGAGTCGATGGCCACGCCGCAGTGGCCGACCTCGCCCAGCGCGTGGGGCGAGTCGGAGTCGTGGCCCATGAGGGTGGGCATGTCGAAGGCGACCGAGAGCCCGCCCCCGCCGGAGGCCAGGATCATCTTGTAGCGCTCGTTGGTCTGGCGCGCGTTGCCGAACCCGGCGAACTGGCGGATGGTCCACGCCCGCCCCCGGTAGCCGGTGGCGTGGAGGCCGCGGGTGTAGGGGTACTCCCCCGGCCAGCCGACGCGCTCGAAGCCGGGGACCTCGGCGCCGGGGCGGGGGCCGTAGACGGGTTCCAGGGTGCGCCCGGACAGGGACGTGAAGTCGGCGTCGCGTGTGCGCGCGGAGTCGTAGCGGCGCTGCCAGCGCTCGCGCCCGGCCTCGATCTCCTGGGCCCCGCCGCCGTTGGTGGGGTCGCTCGTGGTGTTCGCCATACCGAAATAGTAGGACGTCCAACTAATGATGTACAGGGAGGGCGCCCGCGGCACCGGGGTGCGACGGGCGGTCAGCGGCCCTCGGCGGCCTCCGCGACGGGCTCGGGGAAGTCCCCGAAGTCCACCCTGAGCCGGGTGAACATCTCGTGCATGCGCCACAGCTCCTCGTCGGAGTAGCAGCCCAGGCCGAAGTCCATGGACAGCAGTGCCCCGGTCGCCTCCTCGGTGACGCGGCGCCCGGCGTCGGTGATCTCGGCCAGCACGCCGCGGCCGTCGCTCGGGTTGGGGAGGCGGCGCACGAAGCCCTGCCCCTCCAGCCGGTCGATGGTGTTGGTGACGCTGGTCGGGTGCACCATGAGGCGCTCACCGATCTTGCCCAGGGGCAGCGAGCCGGAACCGCTGAAGGTGAGCAGGACGAGCGCCTCGTAGCGGGCGAAGGTCAGGCCGAACGGCTTGAGGGCGCCGTCCAGCTCCCCGATCAGGATCTGCTGAGCGCGCATGACCGAGGTGACCGCCGCCATGGCTGGCGAGGGCCCCCATCTGCGTGTCCAGTTGTCGTGTGCCCGCTCGATCGGGTCGAACGGGAGATTCAACGGGTTACCCACGGGTTCACTCTAGTCAGCGGGGCGGGCGCGCCCGCCCCGCCGGAGGGACCCGGCCCCGCTCCCGCGCGGCCCGGATGCCGGACGCCGCGCCGGGCTCGGCCCGGGCGTGCGTCCCGGTCGGCGGAAGTGACGGACCCGGTGCTCCGGGACGAGTGTGACGTGGGGGTTTCACGGAGCCGGGAGGGACGCAAGGGAAAGGAGTACACAGAGCACCTAACAGCGGCCGGGGAAGAAAGCAAGACTTTTCCGTGGCCACAAAGGGACAGATACCGCATTCGGAACTGGTCCACCCCGCCAACTCGGCAAATCCACCGACTCTCCGGCGAAGGACCCGCGAAGCCCGCCGCCGCGCACGCCGGGGCGGCCGGAGAGCCCGCGCCGGGTCTTGACGGAGCATGGAATTATTAGTTAAGTTTCCTAAAAATTTATCCCCCCACGTCAGAGGCTCAAGGTGAAGACCTGACCTCGCTTGGCCCGTGGACCACCCGTAGGGAGGGCACCGAACCCCGCTGACGGACCGCGGCTCTCCCCGCGGTCCCCGCACACGACCGCAGCCCATCCCCTCCGCTCCAAGAGCACGGTCCGTCCGCTCCAGGAGCACGGTCGTATCCCCCGACCCCCCGCCCCCGCACCAGGAGATGCCACCACGTGAGAGCACGACGTTTCAGTACCCGCCTCGCGGCCGTCGCGGCCGCCGTGCTGCTCGCCCCGCTCGCGGCGACCGCGGTCCCGGCCGCGTCCGCCCAGGAGGCCGACCCCGCCGACCTCACGGTCACCTACACGGAGTCGGCCCGGTGGAACACCGGCTACACCGGCCAGATCACCGTCCACAACGCCTCGGACGCCCCCGTCGAGGACTGGGCCGTCGAGTTCTCGCTCCCCGACGGCAGCCGCATCCACGAGCTGTGGAACGCGACCCTCGCGGGCACCCCCGGCGGTTACACGATCACCCCGCCGCACTGGGGCGCCAGCGTCCCGGCGGGCGGCAGCTACTCCTTCGGCTTCAACGGACTGCACTCCGACGGCGCCACCGACCTCGTGGACTGCCTGGTCAACGGCTCCCCCTGCGCCGGGGACGACGGGAGCGGCCCCTCCCACGACAGCCGCAGCGTCGCCTACTACACCCAGTGGAGCGCCGGGGAGCGCGACTACCACGTCCGCGACCTGGTCGACAGCGACAGCGCGGAGAAGCTCACGCACATCAACTACGCGTTCGGCAACGTCACCTCCGAGGGCGTGTGCGCCACGGGCGACGGGACCAGCCAGGAGGGCGCCCTCGCCGACTACGCGCACCCCGTGCCCGCCGCGGAGAGCGTCGACGGGACCGCCGACGACCCTGACCAGGAACTGCGCGGCAACTTCAACCAGCTGCTCGAACTCAAGGAGCTGCACCCCGACCTCAAGGTCAACATCTCCCTCGGCGGCTGGGAGTGGTCCCGGTACTTCTCCGACGCGGCCCTGACCGAGGAGTCCCGCGAGAGGCTGGTCAGCTCCTGCGTCGACCTGTACCTCCGGGGGAACCTGCCCGAGGTCGACGGCGCGGGCGGCGAGGGCGCCGCCTACGGGGTCTTCGACGGCATCGACCTGGACTGGGAGTGGCCCGGCTCCGGCGGCCACCCGCACAACACCATCCGCCCCGAGGACAAGGAGAACTTCACCGCCCTGGTGCAGGAGTTCCGCGAGCAGCTGGACGCGTTCGGCGAGGAGACCGACCGCCACTACGAGCTGACCGCGTTCATGCCCGCCGGGGGCTGGCGCCTGGACGCCGGGTACGAGCTGGACGAGCTCATGACCGACTTCGACTTCGTCACGGTGCAGGGCTACGACTACCACGGCACCTGGGAGAGCACGACCAACCACCAGTCCAACCTGGTCGTGGACGCCCGCGACCCCCAGCCGGTGATCTCCACCGAGCTCATCGTCCAGGCCTACCTGGACCGGGGCGTGGACCCCGACAAGCTGGTCCTGGGCGTGCCCTTCTACGGACAGGGGTGGACGGGCGTGGAGCCGGGCCCCGACGGCGACGGCCTCTTCCAGCCCGCGACGGGCCCCGCGCAGGGGATGTACGCGGCGGGCACCGAGGACTGGAAGGTCCTGGAGGAGAAGGTCGACTCCGGCGAGTTCGAGGTCTTCCGCAACGAGGAGGCCGGGACCGCCTGGATCTACGACGGCGAGACCCTCTGGAACTACGACGACGAGACCGCCATGACGCAGAAGACCGACTGGGCCCAGGACAACGGCCTCGGCGGGGTCATGGTCTGGTCCATCGACGGCGACGACGCCGAGGGCAGCCTCATGGCCGCCATCGACACGGCGCTGAGCGACTAGGAGCCGTCCGCTCCCGCCGCGACCGCGCCCCCCGAGTGGCGCGGGAGCGGCGGGGGGGGGGGCCC
>ANAW01000225.1:4344-5009 GCA_000340945.1 Nocardiopsis synnemataformans DSM 44143
GTGGCGCGGGAGCGGCGGGGACGGGCTCCGGGCGCGGCCCGGGCATCCGGAACGCGCCCCCACAGCCGCAACCGCAGCCGACAGACTTCCGGTCCGGCGATCCCGGACCGGGACCGAGCGGCGTCGGTGCTCTGATCCGGGGAGCACCGCCGCCACGGCCGGTGCGGACCGATGTGCGACGGTCCGTACCGGCCCCCACACCGCCCTCCCCCTCCTCCCCCAGGTCGGAGGCCCGCCATGCCCCTGCCACGCACACGCCACCTCTCACGCGCGCCGCCGAGCCCGCCACCGGTCAGCTCGCGACACCGCACTCCCTGGGCGCACACCCCGCAGCCGTCCGCCCCCGCGGCGGAAGGCCAACCCCCACACCGCTCACGCACCAGGAGCAACCGTGAGAGCACGACTTCGCCAACGGATCGCGGCACTGGCCGCCGCGATCGCCCTACCCCTCGCACTGGCACCCGCACCCGCCGCATCGGCCGACACCGCGGGCGTCACCGTCACCTACGTGGAGACCAGCCGCTGGGAGACCGGCTACGGCGGGGGGATCACCATCGCCAACGGCTCGGGCTCGGCGCTGACCGACTGGAGCATCGGCTTCCAGCTCCCCTCCGGCACCGCGATCACCAGCCTGTGGAACGCCACCCTCAGCCGCTCCGGCGACG
>ANAW01000226.1:0-17123 GCA_000340945.1 Nocardiopsis synnemataformans DSM 44143
CCCACGGCGGCGGCGACACCGCTCCCGTGGACTGCACGGTCAACGGCGGCAGCTGCTCGGGCGAACCCGGCGAGGAGGACACCGAGCCGCCCACCGCGCCGACCGGCCTGGCCGTCACCGGCACCACCTCGACCACCGTGGCCCTGGAGTGGGGCGCCGCGGACGACAACGCCGGGGTCGCGGGCTACGAGGTCCTCTCCGGGGGCGAGGTCGTCCGCGCGGTCAGCGGCACCACCGCCACCGTCACCGGGCTGGCGCCCGAGACCGGGCACACGTTCACCGTGCGCGCCTACGACACCTCCAACAACAGGGGTCCCGAGAGCGGCGCCGTCACCGCCACCACCGACGCGGACGGCGGCGGCCCCACCGACCCGCCCCAGGAGCGCCGGGTCGCCTACTTCACCCAGTGGGGCATCTACGACCGCGGCTACCTGGTGAACGACCTGGTCACCTCGGGCACCGCCGAGAAGCTCACCCACATCAACTACGCCTTCGGCAACATCAACGCGAACGGCGAGTGCTTCATGGCCAACCAGCTCGGTCAGGGCGACGCCTGGGCCGACTACGGCCGCTCCTTCGGGGCCGCCGACAGCGTCGACGGGGTCGGCGACACCTGGAACCAGGACCTGCGCGGCAACTTCAACCAGCTGCGCGAGCTCAAGGAGATGTACCCCGACCTCAAGGTCAACATCTCCCTCGGCGGCTGGACCTGGTCCGAGCACTTCTCCGACGCGGCGCTGACCGCGGAGTCCCGCGAGCGCATGGTCTCCTCGTGCGTCGACCAGTTCCTGCGCGGCAACCTGCCCCTCTTCGACGGCGCGGGCGGGCCCGGCTCCGCCTACGGCGTCTTCGACGGCATCGACCTGGACTGGGAGTGGCCGGGATCGGCGGGCCACCCGCACAACACCATCCGCCCCGAGGACAAGGAGAACTTCACCGCCCTGGTGCAGGAGTTCCGCGACCAGCTGGACGCCCTGGAGACCGAGACGAGCCGCCAGTACGAGCTGACCGCGTTCCTGCCCGCGGACCCGGAGAAGATCGAGCTCGGCTTCGAGATGCCGCAGCTCATGACCGACTTCGACTTCATCACGGTGCAGGGCTACGACTACCACGGCGGCTGGGAGACCACCGCCAGCCACCAGTCCAACCTGCTCCTGGACCCCGCCGACCCCGGCCCGGACCTGTACTCCACCGAGACCACGGTCCAGGCCTACCTCGACCGCGGCGTCGACCCCGCCGACATGGTGCTCGGCGTGCCGTTCTACGGCCGCGGCTGGACCGGTGTGGAGCCCGGACCGAACGGCGACGGTCTCTTCCAGAGCGCTACCGGACCCGCCCCCGGTAGCTACGAGGCGGGGATCGACGACTGGAAGGTCCTGAAGGACCTGGTGGGCACCGGCGGCTACGAGCTGTACCGCGACGACGCGCTGGGCACCGCCTGGCTGTACAACGGCGACACCTTCTGGACCTACGACGACGAGGTCTCCATGGCCCAGAAGACCGACTGGGCGCAGGCCCAGGGCCTGGGCGGCGTCATGATCTGGTCCGTGGACGGTGACGACGCCGACGGCAGCCTCATGAACGCCATCGACACGGCGCTGGCCGGGTAGTCGGCGCTCCGGTCCGGCGTGCCCCGGACCGGGGAGGCCGGTGCGGACCGTCGCGGTCCGCACCGGCCTTTTCTCCGTCCGGCTCCCTCAGGATCACGACGGCACCCCGCCGACGCCGACACCCCGCTAACCCAGGTCGGTGCCGAGTTCCTTCAGCATCACGTCGGCACCCCGCCGACGCCGGCACCCGGCTAACCCAGGTCGGTGCCGAGTTCCTTGAGCATCACGTCGGCACCCCGCCGACGCCGACACCCGGCTAACCCAAATCAGCACGGAGTTCCTTGAGCATCACGTCGGCGGCGGCATAGGGGTCCCTCCTCCCCTCCGCCACCTCCTCGGCCAACGCGTCCAGACCGGTGTCGTCGCCCGCCCCGCCCATCCGCGAGCGCAGCAGGTCCAGCACGATCGCCTGCACCTCGTCCCGGGCGCGGGCGCGGCGGCGCCGGGTCAGGTCCCCGCTGGCCTCCAGGTGGGCGAAGTGCTGCTCCATCCGCTCCCACAGCTCGTCGACGCCCTCGTCCCTGGAGGCGACGGTCATCACGATCGGCGGCTTCCACTCCTGGTCGGTGCGGTCCTTCATGGCGATCATCTGGCGCAGCTCGCGCAGGGTGGACTTGGCGCCCTCCCGGTCGGCCTTGTTGATCGCGAAGACGTCGGCGACCTCCAGCACGCCCGCCTTGGCGGCCTGCACCGAGTCGCCCATGCCCGGGGCGCACAGCACCACGGTGGTGTCGGCCTGCCCGGCGATCTCCACCTCGGCCTGGCCCACGCCCACCGTCTCCACCAGGATCACGTCGAACCCCGCCGCGTCGAGCACCCGCAGGGCGTGCGGCGTGGCCCAGGACAGCCCGCCCAGGTGCCCGCGGTTGGCCATGGAGCGGATGAACACCCCCGGATCGGTGGCGTGCTCCTGCATCCGCACGCGGTCGCCGAGCAGGGCGCCGCCGGTGAACGGCGAGGACGGGTCCACGGCCAGCACAGCGACGGTCAGCCCCTTCGCCCTGGCCGCGCGCACGACGGCGTTGGTGGTGGTGGACTTGCCCACCCCCGGGGAGCCGGTGAACCCCACCACCCGGGCCCGTCCGGTGTGCGGGGCCAGGCCCGCCATGATCTCGCGCAGGGCCGCGGACCCGTTCTCGACCAGGGTGATCGCGCGGGCCAGCGCCCGGCGGTCGCCCTCGCGGACCCGTTCGACCAGTTGGGGGGCGTCCATGGAACTCCTCGGTGTGGGCGGAGCAGGACGGGGCGAGGGCTCGTGGCCCCCGCCCCGCGGCTGTCAGGTGCGTCGTGTCCCCGGGGCTCTCCCGGGTACACAGTGTCTTCGGGTCGGGTTCCCCACGCGGTCCGCCACGCGGGCGTTCGGGGGTCTCCCGGTGCCCGCGGGCGGCGTCCGCGAGGGGGTCGGCCGCCGTCCGGCGGCCGGGTCGTCCGGGCTCGGGGCCCGGTCCGGTGCTACTCGGCGGGGACCGTGAACAGCAGGGCGTCGCCCTGGCCGCCGCCGCCGCACAGGGCCGCCGCGCCGAACCCGCCGCCGCGGCGGCGCAGCTCGTGGACCAGGTGCAGGGCGATGCGGGCGCCGGAGGCGCCGATCGGGTGGCCGAGCGCGATGGCGCCGCCGTTGACGTTGACGATGTCCTCCGAGACGCCCAGGTCCCGGGTGGACTGCAGGCCCACCGCGGCGAAGGCCTCGTTGATCTCGATCAGGTCCAGGTCCTCGACCGAGCGGCCCGCCTTGCCCAGCGCGTGCCGGATGGCGTTGGAGGGCTGGGAGTGCAGCGAGTTGTCCGGACCGGCGACGTTGCCGTGCGCGCCGATCTCGGCCAGGACCGGGGCGCCCAGCTCCTCCGCCCTGGCGCGGCTCATCACGACCACCGCGGCGGCGCCGTCGGAGATCTGCGAGGAGGAGCCCGCGGTGATCGTGCCCTCGCCGTCGAAGGCGGGGCGCAGCCTGGCCAGGCTCTCGGCGGTGGTGTCGGCCCGCACGCCCTCGTCCGCGGAGAAGACGACGGGGTCGCCCTTGCGCTGCGGGATCCGGACGGGGACGATCTCGGCGTCGAAGTACCCGGCGGCGGCCGCGGCGGCGGCGCGCTGGTGGGAACGGGCCGAGAAGGCGTCCTGCTCCTCGCGCCCGATGCCGAGCTTGCCGTTGTGGCGCTCGGTGGAGGCGCCCATGGAGTCGCCCTCGAAGGCGTCGGTCAGGCCGTCGTGCGCGGTCGCGTCCAGGACCTCGACCGACCCGTACTTGTAGCCCTTGCGCGACTTGGGCAGCAGGTGCGGCGCGTTGGTCATGGACTCCATGCCCCCGGCCACCACCACGTCGAACTCGCCCGCGGTGATGAGCTGGTCGGCGAGGGCGATCGCGTCCAGGCCCGACAGGCACACCTTGTTGATCGTCACCGACGGCACGTTCATGGGGATGCCCGCCTTGACGGCGGCCTGGCGGGACGGGATCTGGCCCGCGCCCGCCTGGAGCACCTGTCCCATGACCACGTATCCGACCTGTTCGCCGGTGATGCCCGCGCGTTCCAGCGCGGCCTTGATCGCGAAGCCCCCGAGGTCGGCGGCGGAGAACCCGGCGAGGGAGCCGAGGAGTCTGCCGGTGGGGGTCCGTGCCCCACCGACGATGACGGAACCGGGCATCGTAACTGGCCTCCAAATGCATGGGTGACGCACCTGGTCTGCAACGATACCCACACCGCTGTCAGCGATCCCCGGGAGGTTCACCCCATGAGTGACGCACCGCACTCGGCCAGCGAGTTCATCACCCCGCCCTCCTCCTCCACCCCTTCCTCGCCCTCCGTTCCCGCGGCCCCGTCCGCCCCTCCCGTCCCGTTCTCCGGCCTGACCCGGCTCGACCACGTGGGCATCGCCTGCCGCGACCTCGACGCCTCGGTGGCCTTCTACCGGTCCACGTACGGGTTCGAGGTGGAGCACGAGGAGGTGAACGAGGAGCAGGGCGTGCGGGAGGCCATGCTCCGGGTCAACGGCACCGACGACGGCGGCGCCACCTACCTCCAGCTGCTCGAACCCACCCGCGCGGACTCCCCGGTGGCGAAGTTCCTGGAGCGCAACGGCGAGGGCGTCCACCACGTCGCCTTCGGGACCGCGGACGTGGCCGCCACCGCGGCGGGCGTCGGTGAGAGCGGCGTGCGCGTGCTGGACGCCGAGCCGCGGCGGGGGACGGCGGGGTCGAGGATCGCCTTCCTGCACCCCAAGGACTGCGGCGGCGTGCTCACCGAGCTGGTCCAGAGCCCGGACGGGGCGCATGAGGAAAGGGACGACGACCGTCCCGGAATTTCCGGATAGCGTCACGGGGGCGTTCCGGACAAGTCACAGGTTGAACGCCAGTGGCGTGGTTAGCCTCGGAGCCCACCGGAAGTTACCCGAAACCCCCTTCCCAGGTGTTCCGCGCTTGATAAAGTCGGCTAGCTGCCGGATGCGCTATTCCGGCTTTGGTCCATGTCTTGCAGTCCGGTAGCCGAGTCGGGTCGGCCGTACCGCCGTGTCAGGTGACGGGGCGCACACGGACGACCTGGAGGCGGTCAGGGGCTCACCGGCCCGTCGTCACCCGCCCCGTCCCCCGGCTCCGCCACCGGACCCGTCCCCGGGGACAGCGCAGCCGCCCTCCCCGCCGTCCCCGGCCCCTTGCAAGTAGCCGTCTCGCACCCGTTCAGGATTCCGCCACATGCCGTCAAACAACATCGACACCCAGCTCAACAACATCTTCGACGAGAACAACACCCCGCACGAATTCGACGTGGTGCTGCGTGGATATGACCGCACCCAGGTGGATGAGTACGCGGCCAGCCTGCGCAACGACCTGAACCAGCAGGCGAAGCAGGCCGAGAAGCTCAAGGCCGAGCTCAACGCCAAGAACCGCCAGCTCCAGGAGCGCGAGCGCCCCTCCTACTCCGGTCTGGGCTCGCGCATCGAGGAGCTGCTGCGCCTGGCCGAGGAGCAGGCCAACGAGCTGGTCCAGAGCGCGCAGATCGACGCCAACGACATCCGTTCGGCCGCCAAGATCGAGGCCGCCGACATGCGCGCGGCGGCCGAGTCCGAGGCCACCGAGGTGCGCACCCTCGCCCAGCGCGAGGCCGACGAGACCCGCCAGACCGCCGAGTCCGAGGCGGAGGAGATCTCCACCACCGCCCGCCGCGAGGCCGACGAGCTCACCTCCACCACCGAGCGCGAGGTGCAGAAGAAGCGCTCCGCGGTCGACCACGAGATCGCCGAGAAGCGGGCGACCTTCGAGGGCGAGATCGCCAAGCTGCGCACCACCACCGAGCGGGAGTGCGCCCAGGCCCGCGCCGCCGCCAAGCGCGAGCGCGACGAGACCATCCAGTCCGCCAAGAGCCAGGCCGAGGAGCTGCGCAAGAACGCCGAGCGCGCCTACGCCGAGTCCGAGGCCCGGCGCACCGAGGCCGAGGACCAGTTCGAGCTCCAGCTCGCCGACCGCCGAGCCGAGGCCGAGCGCCAGGACGCCGAGCGCCTCGCCGCCGCCCAGGCCGCCACGCAGAAGATGGTCAACGAGGCCGAGGAGCGGGCCGCCAGCGCCGAGCAGCGCGCCACCAAGGCGAGCCAGCAGGCCGAGCAGACCCGCCGCGACGCCGAGAACCACGCCAAGCAGCTGGTCGGCAACGCCAAGAAGAACGCCGCCCAGATCGACGCCGAGGCCAAGTCCAAGGCCGAGCACCAGCTCGGGGACGCCAAGTCCGAGGCCAACCGGATCATGACGGCCGCCAAGAAGGAGGTCGACGAGCTCAACCGCCAGCGGGACAGCATCCAGTCGCACCTCCAGCAGCTGCGCCAGCTGCTCGGCGGTGGCGGCCCGGCCGCCCCGGCCCCGGCTCCCGCCGCGCCGGTCGCCCCCGCTCCGGCCCCGGCCGCGATTCCGCAGGAGTCCGCCCCGGTCGCCGAGGAGACCCGGCAGCCGGCGCACTCCGGCAAGGGCGCCGACGACGAGGACTGGTGGCAGGAGTAGGGTTCCGGCCCGCTCCGGGCTGACGCTCTCCCCCACACGCGAGGACCCGCCTCCCCCGGCTGACACCGGGGAGGGCGGGTCCTTCGTCGTGTCGGATGCGGGGCGTGCTCACCGCGGCGGGCACGGGGGCCGGATGGGCGGTGGGGAGGGCCGGGTTCGGCGGCACCGGGCCGACGGCAGCGACGGCAGCGACGGGTGGGACGCCCGCGCGGGTCTACCCGAGGGTCTGGACGTCCTTCTCGTACGGGCCGTCCCACTCCACGGGAAGCGGGTAGGCCTCGGGGTTGACCCGCTTGACGATCTCGTCCAGCACGCGGCGCACGTAGGGCTCGCCCACCCACAGGTGCTTGGCGCCCTCCACCCCGACGACCTCGCACTGGGAGAGCGGCTTGAAGCGCTCCCTGGCCTCGTCGGGGCGCAGGTAGTCGTCGTGCTCGGGGACCAGGGCCACCACCGGCTTGCCCGTTTGCGCCCACACCGCCATGTCGGCCTCGTCGGCGCGGTGCAGCGGCGGCGACAGCAGGATCGCGCCCTTGATCTGCGGGTCGGCGCCCCACTTGAGGGCCAGCTCGGTACCGAACGACCAGCCCAGCAGCCAGGGTTCGGGCAGGCCCTCGAACTCGGTGAACTCGATGGCGGCGAGCACGTCGTGCTTCTCGGTCTCGCCCTCGCCGAACTCGCCCTGGCTGGTGCCGTGCCGCGAGCCGGTGCCGCGGGTGTTGAACCGCAGCACCGCGACGTCGGCCAGCGCGGGCAGCCGGAACGACGCCTTGCGCAGGACGTGGCTGTCCATCATGCCCTCGGCGGTGGGCAGGGGGTGCAGGCACACCAGGGTGGCCTTGGGGTCGCGGCCCTCGGGCAGGGCCAGCTCGCCGACCAGCTCCAGGCCGTCGGCGGTGTGCAGGGTGACGGGTCGTCTCACGGCGGGCAGCACCGTGGTGGCTCGGATCTCCATGGCTCCTCGTGTCCGGGGTAGGTGGCCGGGGCTCAGTAGCGGGGGGCGCGCGGCGCCCGGTGGGAGCGCCGGTCCCAGCAGGAGGAGTGCCAGTGGCGCCGGTCGCCGCCGTCGCCGTAGGGGCGCCAGGCCACGACGTGCGCCATGCCGGTCGGGATCTCCTGGGCGCAGCCGGGGCAGCGGTAGACCTTGGTGGCGGCGGCGCCGGAGACGCGGCGCGTCACCCACTCCCCGTCGGGGCCGGTCTCGCGGCGCTGTCCGCCGGTGACGCGCAGCATGAGGGCGTCCTCGTCGTCGGGGGCGCCGCCGGGGGCCTTGCGGCCCCGGGCGGATGTGCGGCGGGGAGAGTTACGGCGCGGGCTCACACCGTCCAGGTTAAAAGAGAACCGGCAGTGGCCGCCGCCACAGGCGCGGCGGGGGGCCCCCCCCCNCCCGCGCGGCGGACAGCCCGGCACGGTGGCCGGAACCGTCTGGTCCGCCGTGGTCTTGTACTCGCAGCGAGCCCCGACCGCCGGCATCGGCCGCAAGTACAAGATCACCGCAGCTCAGGACCCCGCGCGTTCCACCGGAAACACCTCCGGTCAGCGCGCTAGGCGTGGCAGGCGCAGCCGCCGTGGCCCTCACCCTCCGGCGCGTCGGGCAGCTGGTCCATCAGCAGCGGGGCGGGCACCGCGATGTTGGTGAGGCCGTACTCGCCCATCGCGACCAGGGTGGTGACCACGGACTCGGCGCCGCGCTCCTCCAGCAGCTCGGTCGGGCCCTTGGGGTAGCCGCAGCCGAAGCGCATGGCGGTGTCGACGTCCCTGGCGGAGGCGTAGCCCTCGCCGATCATGCGCAGTGCGTCGTCGATCTGCGGCGCGAGGAGGACCTCGCCCAGGTCCAGGGTCTCCTCCTCGCGGACCATCTGCGCGTAGCGGCCGGTGGGGCGGGGCTCGGGGGCCTCGTCGGTGCCCGCGTAGAAGCCCTGGCCGGACTTGCGGCCCAGGCGGCCCGCGGCCACCATGCGGCGCAGCAGCGGCGAGGCGGCGTAGCGCTGGTCGCGGTACTCCTCCCACAGGACGTCCATGACGGCCAGGCAGACGTCGAGGCCGACCAGGTCGGCGAGGGTCAGCGGGCCCATGGGCAGGCCCGCGGCCTTCTGCACCGAGGAGTCGATCTCCTCGCGGGTGGCCACCTTGCGCTCGTACAGGCGGATCGCGTCGTTGATGTAGGGCACGAGCAAGGCGTTGGCCACGAACCCGGCGCGGTCGCCGACCGCCACGGGGGTCTTGCCGATGCGCTTGGCGACCTCGGAGACCACGTCGACGGTCTCGGGGCTGGTGGAGACCGTGGTGATGACCTCGACCAGCTTCATGACCGGGGCTGGGTTGAAGAAGTGCAGCCCCACGACCTTGTCCGGGCGGCCGGTGAGCGCGGCGATCTCGGTGACCGACAGCGAGGACGTGTTGGTGGCCAGGATCGTGCCGGGCGGGCAGATCCGGTCCAGGTCCGCGAAGACGTCCTTCTTGATGTCCATCCGTTCGGGGACGGCCTCGACGACGAAGTCCGCGTCGGAGAGGTCCTCGCGCGAGGTGGTGAACGTCAACCGGGTGTCGATCCCGGTGCGTTCGTCCTCGGTGAGCTTGCCCTTGTCCACCGCCTTGGAGAGGGACCTGTCCACGTGGGCGCGGCCGCGGTCGACGGCGGCCTGGTCGATCTCGACCCCGGTGACGTTGAACCCCGCGCGGGCGAACACCTCGGCGATACCCGCGCCCATCGCGCCGAGTCCGACGACACCGACCTTGTCAAATTCCTGCACCATACGCCCAGACTACGGGCCCGACCGAACCGCCCCGCGCACGGGATGCCCGAGTCGGGCACTCGGTGCCATCCTGGGCGACGGCGCGCCGGTGGCGGAGCCGCCGCGCCCCGGCCGTGGCGCGGCGGCTCCGCTCCCTCCCGGAGGGCGGAACCGCTTCTGGCAGGGCCGCCCCTAGCAGTCGACGAGCTCGGGCGACTGGTTGAGCAGCTGGGCGCGCGGGGAGGTGAACACGGCGTGGGCCTCCTCGGCCCCGGGCGCGAAGAGGGCCACGCGGTGGCAGTTCTGGAAGGCCAGGCGCAGTCCGAAGTGCCGCTCCACCGCGCCGCGCATGGCGTCGCTGGCGAGCAGGCGCAGCAGCTGGCCCCTCTCCTGCTCGCCGGGCGGGGGCACCTCGTTCGCCTCGAAGCCGGACTCGGCGGTCCGGGCGCCCTCGGCCAGCCCGCTGACCACCTCCCAGGCGTAGGGCAGGGAGTCCTTGATGCAGGCGATGAAGTCGGCGTCCCCGACCGGGCCGCGCTTCGCCTTCTCCAGCAGGTCGGGAGAGACCGTCAGCGACATGGAAGTCCCTTCGTCGTCGCGGGCGCGCGGATCCGCGCGCCCCTGGCGACGTTAGAGGCCCGGCCCCGCCCCGTCATGGGGCCGAGGGGACACACCTGTCTTTCCCCGGAGGTACACCCGTGTGGACACGGTCGTCGTCGCCGGACGGGGCGGGCGGCCGATACGCGGTTCCGCTCCGCGCGCCCCGCGGAGGCGGTAACGTGACGTTTCGTGCGTCTCGTCATCGCTCGGTGCAGTGTCGACTACGTCGGCCGCCTCACCGCCCACCTGCCCATGGCTCCCCGCCTGATTCTTGTCAAGGCCGACGGGAGTGTGTCCATCCACGCCGACGACCGGGCGTTCAAACCGCTGAACTGGATGAACCCGCCCTGCAGACTGCGCGAGGAGACCGTCGCCGACGGGCCCGACGTGTGGACGGTCACGCACGGCAAGTCCGGTGAGAAGCTGGTGCTGACCGTCGAGGAGGTCATGCACGACTCCTCGCACGAGCTGGGCAAGGACCCCGGCCTGCAGAAGGACGGCGTCGAGGCCCACCTCCAGGAGCTGCTGGCCGAGCACATCACCACCCTCGGCGACGGCTACACCCTCATCCGCCGCGAGTACCCGACGGCGATCGGCCCGGTGGACATCCTGTGCCGGGACGACGGGAACGCCACCGTGGCCGTGGAGCTCAAGCGCCGCGGCGACATCGACGGCGTCGAGCAGCTCACCCGCTACCTGGAACTCCTCAACCGGGACCCGCAGCTCGCGCCGGTGCGCGGCGTGTTCGCCGCCCAGGAGATCAAGCCTCAGGCCCGTGTGCTCGCCGAGGACCGCGGCATCTCCTGCGTGGTCCTGGACTACGACGAGCTGCGCGGTATCGAGCCGGACGTGCTCCGCCTGTTCTGAGCGGTCCCCCCTTCCGCCTCCCCGACGGGCCCCGGGCGCCAGCGCGCGCCCGGGGCCCGTCCGCGTTCGCGCCGGGCAGCCCCGCGGCTCCGAGACGGCTCCGGCGGTCCCGGTGACCCCTCCCTTGGTCGGGGTGGCGTCCTCCATCCGGAGGACACGGGTACGGCCCGGCGGCCGATACCCCGAAGGCCCCGCCCGGGGGAGAGTCGGTGGCATGAGCGAGACAGCGATCGAGGTCCA
This sequence comes from Nocardiopsis synnemataformans DSM 44143, assembly GCA_000340945.1. GTDB lineage: Bacteria > Actinomycetota > Actinomycetes > Streptosporangiales > Streptosporangiaceae > Nocardiopsis > Nocardiopsis synnemataformans. The sequence goes on from ANAW01000226.1 coordinate 11,034, forward strand.
CGGCCTCCGCAAGAAGTACGGCGACGACGAGGCCGTCGCCGGAGTCGACCTGAGCGTCCGGCGCGGCGAGGTCTTCTCCCTCCTCGGCCCCAACGGCGCGGGCAAGTCCACCACCGTCGAGATCCTGGAGGGCTTCCGGCGCCGCGACGAGGGCACCGTCCGCGTGCTGGGCGAGGACCCCGGGGCCGCCGGGCGCCGGTGGCGCTCGCGCATCGGCGTGGTCTGGCAGGGGGAGACCCTGATCCCCCAGCTGTCCGTGCGCGAGGTGGTCCGCCACTTCGCGGGCTACTACCCCGACCCCCGCGACCCCGACGCGGTGGTCGACCTGGTCGGCCTCGGCGGGAAGTCCCGGGCGCGGGTCACGTCCCTGTCCGGCGGGCAGCGCCGCCGCCTGGACGTGGCCCTGGGCATCGTCGGCAGGCCGGAGCTGCTGTTCCTGGACGAGCCCACCACCGGGTTCGACCCCAGGGCCCGGCGCGACTTCTGGACGCTGATCGGCGACCTGGCCCGGGGCGGCACCACCATCGTCCTGACCACGCACTACCTGGAGGAGGCCGAGGCGCTCGCCGACCGCGTGTGCGTGATCGCGCGCGGCAGGGTGCGCGCGCAGGGCTCCCCCGCCACCCTGGGCGGGCGCGCCTCGGCCCAGGCCACCGTCGGCTGGACGGTCGACGGACAGCGCCGCGAGACCCGCACCGACGAGCCCGCCCGGGTGGTGGGCGAGCTGTCCGCCCTGTTCTCCGGCGAGGTCCCGGGGCTGGTCGTGCACCGCCCCACCCTGGAGGACGTCTACCTCGGCCTGATCGGCGAGGACGGCGAGGACGGCCAGGACGGCGACGGACGCGACGACAGGGACGGGCACGACCGCCCCGCCGAGAGGAAGGTGTCCGCGTGAGCACCGCGACCGAACACACCCCCGCCGACCCCGACGTCCCGGCCTCCTCCGGACGCCTGCCCGGCGCGCTGCGCGTCGGGCTGTCCCGGGGCTGGCTGGAGATCCGCGAGTTCGTCCACGAGTGGGAGAGCGTGATCTTCACCTTCTCCCTGCCCGCGCTGATCCTGGTCATGTTCTCGTCGATCTTCGACGGCATGTTCGACATGGGCATGCCCGCCGTGGACTACTACCTGCCGGGCCTGGTGGCGATGGGCCTGATGTCGGTCAGCTTCCAGCAGCTGGGCCTGAGCATCGCCAACGAGCGCGAGCAGGGCGGTCTGCGCCGCCTGCGCGGCACCCCGATGCCGCCGACCGCCTACTTCGTCGGCAAGACCGTGGTGGTGCTGTTCCTGGCCCTGGGCCAGCTGGTCCTGCTGCTGGGCGTGGCCGTGCTGGCCTTCGGCGCGCGCATGCCCGACGACCCCGCCGCCTGGGCGACGCTCGCGTGGGTGTTCGGACTGGGCACCGTCTCCTGCTCCCTGCTGGGCATCGCGATCAGCTCCCTGGCCCGCAACGTCCGCTCCGCCTCGGGCATCGTGGTCGTGCCCTTCCTCATCCTCCAGTTCATCTCGGGCATCTTCGTGCCCGTCATCGCCCTGCCCGACTGGGTGCTCGACGCCGCCGCGCTCTTCCCGCTGATGTGGATGGCGCAGGGCCTGCGCGCGGCGTTCTTCCCCGCGGAGATGGCCGCCCTCGAACCCGGCGGTTCGTGGGACCTGTCCTCGGTCGCCCTCGCGCTGGGCGTGTGGTGTGTGGTGGGCTTGGCGCTGGTACTGCTGACGTTCCGGTGGAAGACGCGGAAGGACGGGTGATCGCCGTGGCCGCACGGGCTCCGGGGGACGGCCCGGCCCCGCCCCCGCCGTTCCCCGGACCCGTCGGGGACCCGCCCGGGGAGGAGGAGCGCGACGAGCGGCACGCCTGGGACCTGGGCGTGTGGTGGGACGTGTACTTCACCTCCGTGATGGCGGCCATGGCGGCCGTCGCGCTGGTCACCAGCGACCCCTTCTGGCGGTGGCCGCTCGTGGGCCTCATGGCCGCGGTGACGGCCGTGTACTACCTGTTCGCCAGGCGGCTGATGCTGCGCGAGGAGCGGGTCCGCCCGGCGGTCCTCATGGCCGTCCTGCTCGTGCTGTGCCTGCCCGCGGTGACGGTCAACCCCACCCTGACCTTCCTGGTCGTGGCCGTGGCCCCGCTGTGCTTCATCACCGCCCCGATCCCGGCCGCCGTCTCGACGGTGGGCGCGATCCTGCTGGTCCCGATGCCGCTGCGCGCCCTGCTCGGGCTGAGCGAGTGGGACGACGTCGCCGTCAGCGTCCTGGTCAACGGCGTGATGGTGGGCTACACGCTGTGGTTCGGCAGCTGGCTGGGAAGGATCATCGAGCAGAGCTACGAGCGGTCCGAGCTGATCCGGGAGCTGCGCGAGAGCCGCCTGGAGGTCGTGCGGCTGTCGGAGGAGACCGGGGCCATGGCCGAGCGCGAGCGCCTGGCGCGCGAGATGCACGACACCCTCGCCCAGGGCTTCACCAGCATCGTCGCGCTGACCCAGGCGGTGGAGTCGGAGATGGACGCCGACCCCGGGCTGGCCCGGCGCCACCTCGCCCTGATGCGCGAGACCGCCGCCGAGAACCTCGCCGAGGCGCGGGCCATGGTGGCCGCCCGCCAGCCGGTGGGCCTGGACAGCCAGACCCTGGAGGCCGCCCTGGACAGGATCGCCTCCCGCCTGGGCGCCGAACTCGGCGTCCCCGTGGACACCGCGGTGCTCGGCGCCCCGGCCGCCCTGTCCAACGACCTCCAGATCTGTCTGCTGCGCACCGCGCAGGAGGCCCTGGCCAACGTCCGCAGGCACGCCGGGGCCGGGCGCGTGCGGGTGGCCCTGGAGTACACGCGGGCCGCCGACGGGAGCCCCGGCCCGGTGGAGCTGACCGTCGCCGACGACGGCGTCGGCTTCGACCCCGGGCGGACCGCGCCCGGGAACGGGCTGGCGAACATGCGGCGCCGGGCGGACGACGCCGGCGGCGCCCTGGAGGTGGACAGCGCCCCCGGGCGCGGCACCCGCGTCCGGATGTCGCTGCCCCTGTCCCCGGAGGCCCCGCGAGGTGACGAGGAGTGCGCACCGTGATCCGTGTCCTGCTGGTCGACGACCACCCGGTGGTCCGCGAGGGCATCCGCGGCATGCTCGCCGCCGAGGCCGACCTCACCGTCGTGGGCGAGGCCGCCTCCGGCCCCGAGGCGGTCGTCCGGACGGCCGAGCTGGAGCCGGACGTGGTGCTGATGGACCTGCGCATGCCCGGCGGCGACGGCGTGGAGGCCACCGAGCGCATCCGCGCCGGGCGGTCCGGCGCGCACGTGCTGGTGCTCACCACCTACGACACCGACGGCGACATCCTGCGCGCGGTGGAGGCGGGAGCCACCGGCTACCTGCTCAAGGACACCCCGCGCGCGGAGCTGGCCGAGGCCGTGCGCGCCGCGGCGCGCGGGGAGACCGTCCTGACCGGGCGGCTGGCGGGCAAGCTGTTCAGCGGGATGCGCCAGCGCGGCGAGCCCGCGGCCGTCCTGTCCCCCCGCGAGGTGCAGGTGCTGCGCCTGGCCTCCGAGGGGCGCACCAACGCGGCGATCGGACGCGTCCTGCACATCAGTCCGACCACGGTCAAGACCCACCTGATGCGGGTCTACGACAAGCTCGGCGTGGGCGACCGGACGGCGGCGGTGAGCCAGGCGATCCGCCGCGGGCTGCTCCCCGAGGACTGAACCCCGGGCCCCGGACCCGGGGATCAGGGCCGTCTCAGGGATCCTCCCCGATGCGGCGCACCGCGCGGCGCCGGAAGAATGGTTCTATGGTGGAAACGTTGGCTTCCTCTCCTGTCCGAAGGCAGAAGATCACGGAACCACCTACCGGTGGTTCGAGGCCAGGGCCTCGCCACGGGTCGCCCCGTGGCCTTCCTGTTTCGTCGCCGGTCGCCCCGTCCGGGAGGACTCCCGTTGAGGTCTCACACCAGCTCCGCAGGCAGATGCCGCCAGCCCGGCGGCCCTGAGGTTGTGCGCCGCGTTCACATCACGGTCATGGGTCACCCCGCACCGGGGACACGTCCACTCGCGTGTGTGCAGCGGCAACGAAGCGTGCACATAGGCGCAGTCGGGTGTCGAGCACGCCTTGGAGGACGGGAAGAACCGGTCCACCACGACCAGGTCGCGTCCGTACCAGGCGCACTTGTACGCCAACATGGTGCGCAGCTCACGCCAGGCCGCATCCGAGATCGCCCGGGACAGCCTCCTGTTCTTGACCAGGTTGCGCACCGCCAAGTCCTCGATCACGACCACTTGGTTCTCGCGGACGAGTCGAGTAGAGAGCTTGTGCAGGAAATCCCGACGCCGGTCGGTGATGCGGGCGTGCACCCGCGACCACACCACGTCGAGCGGGTCGATCATTTTGGCCAGGGTGAGCTGGCCGTCGCGGTAGCGGAACGCGCTCGCGGTGTACTCCGCCGAGGCACGCGACTTCTTCTTGGACTTGAACCGCGGATACCGCGCGCGGCGGTCGAAGAAGTTGCGAAAGGCGGTGTGCAGGTGGCGCAGCGTCTGTTGCAGCGGGACGCAGGAGACCTCGGTGAGGAACGCCAGCTCCTCGGTTTTCTTCCAGGCGGTGAGCATGGCCGAGGTGTCGGAGTAGCCCACCCGCTCCTGACGCTGGTGCCAGGCGGTGGTGCGTTCGGCCAAGGCGCGGTTGTAGACCAGGCGCACGCACCCGAACGTGCGCGACAGCTCAGCCGCCTGCGCATCGGTCGGGTAGAAGCGGTACCGAAACGCCCGCTTCACGCTCTTCCCGGTCATGGAACACACCGTAGCGACCGCTCTGCGATCGCGTGAGCCAAATCCAACAGAAAGCCACGAGAAGGAGAGAGCGTGTCCTCCCCGCTCCGAAGGGCGGGGTGTCCACGCCCAACAAACAGATGAGCGAAGCCACTCCCCCCGAGCACGGCCGGATGCGCGCCTCCGACGCCGACCGTGACTCCGTCGCGCACCGCCTGCGTGAAGCCCTCGCCGAGGGGCGCCTGGACCCGGACGAGCACAGCGAGCGGCTGGACGCGGTGTACCGGGCCAAGACCATCGGCGAGCTGGTCCCCCTCACCGAGGACCTCCCGGCGCCGAACGGCCCCGGTTCCTCCGTCGCCCCCACCGACTTCCGTTCGCCCCGGCCGCTCTACGGCGGCGGCCGGATCGTGGACCAGGAGCCCACCAGCCGTGCCGCGGTCGTCCTCATGGGCGGCGCCGACCGTTCGGGCAACTGGGTCGTGCCGAGCAGCTTCGTCGCCTTCGCGGTGATGGGCGGGATCGAGCTGGACCTGCGCGAGGCCCGGTTCACCCAGCGCGAGACCAGCATCTGGGTCTGCGCCGTCATGGGCGGGGTGGGCATCATCGTGCCCGACGACGTGCAGGTGCGGGTGCACGGCCTGCCGCTCATGGGCGGCTTCGGCGTCTCCGACAACACCCCCAGCGTGGTGGACCCGGGCGCGCCGGTCGTGCACATCCGGGGCATCGCCGTGATGGGCGGGGTGGGCGTCGAGTACAAGCCGCGCAAACACCAGGACGAGATCGAGGAGTAGGGCCGTCGCCCCTCCGGGAGGGCCCGGGCCCTCGGACGAGACGTTCTGCTCGCCGGGGGCCGTCCATGGAACCACACTGCCACTCCATGCGTAAGGTCTGTGGCTGATTGTGGCAATTGTGGTCATCGGTCCTTGCCGAGACCGCCTCCGCGGTGTCAGGCTGCTCCGGTACTTCGCCTACCCAAGGTGTCCATCCCCCGACTCCAAGGAGCGGTGGACCCCCGCACTCCGGAGGAAGATCCTTGCGCCCCAGTTCCGAAGGGAAGCCGCCCCGCAGAGCGGCCGTCCCCGCCTCCCGGCGACGCGCCGCCACGGCCGGCGCCGCGGCCGTCCTGATGACCGTCGCCGCCCTGGCGTCCTCCCCCGCCCACGCCGAGCCCGGGCCGCCCGGGCACGCCGGGCCCCCGGACCACTCCCGCGCCCCCGAGCACGCGGGTCCGCCCGCGCACGCGGGCAGGCCGAGCGAGGACCCGCCGCTGTCGGAGCGGGTGGGCGCGGAGGCCATCCGCGAACACCTGGAGAACCTCGACACCATCGCCGAGTACAACGGCGGGC